>JANQKO010000255.1 GCA_028281075.1 Alphaproteobacteria bacterium
GGCCAGGATCGCGTCGGTCATCGGCGTCAGGAACCGGTTGATCAGCCGGGTCAGCCCCTGCGGATCGCCCTTGAAGCCTTCCGAGATCGTGGTGAAGCCACGCACGTCGCAGAACAGGAAGGTCATCTCGCGCAGCTCGCCGCCCAGCTTCAGCAGGTCAGGCTCGCGGGCCAACTGCTCGACCAGCGCCGGCGACAGATACTGGCTGAAGGCGCCGCGCACCTGCTGCTTGCTGCGCTCCTCCTCGATATAGCCGGTATAGACCAGCATGGTATAGACGACGATCAGGGAACCGGCGGGATACGACCAGTCGATCAGCACGCGTTCCTGCAGGAACAGCCACCAGGACAGCCCCGCGACCAGGGCGCCGACGGCGACGCCCAGCACGACGGTCCACTTGCCGCGCAGATAGGGGATGAAAACGACGAGGATCAGGCCGGTCAGCAGGATTAGGCTGAGCTCGGCCCCGAGCGCGTAGGGCGGACGCTTCAGCCCGGTCCCGGTCAGAATGGTCTCCAGCATCTGGGCATGGATATCGACGCCGAACATGGCGACGTTGAGTGGCGTCGCCTTGATGTCGCCCAGGGCGCTGGCATAGGCGCCCATCAGTACCAGCCGGCCGGCGAAGACGGCGGGGTCGAACCGCCCCTCGACGACATCGGCGGCGGAGACCAGGTGGCGGTTGTGCCGGTCCGCGAAGCGGACCCAGATGCGGCCGTCCCGGTCCGTCGGCACCAGGACATTGCCGACGACGACGCCGGTCAGGCCCGACCGGTCGCTGCGCACGGCGATGGCCGAGCTGCCGGTGGCGACGCGCAGCATCTCGACCGTCAGCGACGGCAGGACCTTGTCCTGCATCGCCACCACCGCCGGCAGGCGCCGGACCACGCCGTCAAGCTCCGGCACAACGGTGATCACGCCCCGGCCCGCCGCCGCCGCCGACAGCTCGGCCAGATTGGCGATGACGTCGTCGAACCGCGGCAGGTAGGGCAGCGGGCTGCCGCCGATCTCGGCCACCGGCGTCAGATGCGACAGCGCGTTCGCCGCGCCCATGCCGGTGGCCCCCGCCCGGCCCAGGACGACGCGGTTCGGCGCCAGGGACTCGGCCAGGATCGCGTCGTTGGACGGCAGCAGCGCCAACTGCCGCTTCAGGTCGGCGGAAAACGTCGGCAGGTTCTGGGCCAGCCTGGACGGCGAGGTCCGGTCGGCCTCCGGGAACACGACGTCGACCCCGATCGCCGCCGCCCCGCTGGCGCCGATCCGCTTGAAGATGTCGGCCAGCACGTTCCGCGGCCAGGGCCATTGCCCGAGCTTGGCCAGGCTGGCCTCGTCGATCGCCACCAGCGTTACCGGCGAGGCCAGCGCGCCACCCGGCACCAACTGCTGGTACTGGTCGAAGACCTTCAGCCGCAGCGCCTCGACCGGCCAGGGATCCCAGGCCCGCACGGCCAGCAGCAGGACGAGCATCATCAGCGCCAGTATCCGCAGGCGCCCGAAGCGGCCGATCTTCGACCCGATCGCCAGTGTCGCCAGCTTCGCCATCCGTGTTTCCCGTCGCGCCGCCGCGTCGCGGTCAACGCTCGCGGAAGGCTTCCTGGCCGGTCTTGATGACCGGCTTCAGCAGGTATTGCATGACCGTCTTGGTCCCGGTGCGGATGTCGAGCACGGCCGTCATGCCCGGCTTGATGACCAGCAGGCCGGGACGATCGCCGAGATAGTTCCGCTCGGGCGCCATGACGACCTCGAAATAGGACGACCCGTCGGGCGCGACGGTGGAATCGGCGCCGATATGCGTGATCCGGCCCTCGAGCGCGCCGTACCTGACGAAATCGTAGGCGGAGATCTTCGCCCGGGCGTTCTGGCCGACCGCGACATAGCCGCGATCCATCGGCTGCAGCCGCGCCTGGATCACCAGCCGCTCGTCCGACGGCACCAGCTCCAGGATCGGGTCGCCCGGCCCGACGACGCCGCCGATGGTGTGAAAGCGCAGGTTCTTGACGATGCCGGCGACCGGACTGCGGATCACCGTGCGGCTGGCCTGGCCGGTGGCCTCGGCGAGCAACTGGTCGGTGCGGGCGATATCGGCTTCCGTGCGGCTGAGCTTTTCCAGCAGCTCGCGCTGGAACCGCAGCTTCTCCTCGCCGAGACGCTCCCTGGCCTCGCCGATCGCCGCCCGGGCCCGCGGGATCGCCGGCGCCAGCGCCTGCAGCTCGCCTTCCAGGCGCTTGACCTCGCGCTTGCGTTCCAGGTGGTCGATCTTCGACGTCAGGCCGTCGCGGGCCAGGTCCTCGGAGATGGCGTAGTTCTCCTTCGCCAGCTTGAGGTCGGTCCGCAGCGCCGTCCGCGCCGCCGTGAGCTCGGTCACCGCCAGCTCGCGCTGCCGGATCTGCTGTCCGATGGCGGCGACCTTGCGGGTCAGCTCCTCGCGGTGGGCGTCGTAGGTCTGCCGCTCGGCCTTGGCCAGCGCCGGCCGGCGCGCGGCGACGTCGGGCGGGAAGGCCAGCGGCACGGCCTCGATCTCGGCCGTCAGGCGGGCCCGGGCAAGCAGGAACCCATCCCGGCGGGCCTCGATCTCCTCGACGTTCACGGCCGTCACCGGCAGCTCGATCCGGACCAGCCGGTCGCCGGCCGCCACCGCCTGCCCCTCGGCGACGAAGATCCGCTCGATGATCCCGCCTTCGAGATGCTGCACGACCTTGACCTTGTCCGCCGGCACCACCTCGCCGTCGGCGATGGCGACCTCGTCGAGCCGCGCCAGGCTGGCCCAGGCCATGCCCACGGCGAGCAGCACCGCGATGGCCCAGGCGACCTTGCGCCAGCCTTCGTTGATGTCGAGATCGGGTCGGTCGGTCGGCGGCCGCATCACCGTCACTCCGCGACGCCGGCGCCGGCCGCGGGCGGCACGCCGTAGAGCTTGGGCAGCACCTCGCCGGAGGCGCCAGCCATGGCGATCCGGCCGCCCTGCAGCACCATCACGCTGTCGCAGGCCGCCAGCAGCGCCGGGCTGTGGGTGACGACCACGATCGTGCGGTCGCGGGCCAGCGTCACCAGCTCGTCGCGCAGGGCCTGCTCGGCCTGCCGGTCCAGATTGCCGGTGGGCTCGTCCAGCAGCAGGATCGCCGGGTCCTTCAACAGCGCCCGGGCGATGGCGATGCGCTGGCGCTGGCCGCCGGACAGGCGCGCGCCGGCCTCGCCGACGTCGGTCGCGAAGCCGTCGGGCAGATCGACGACATACCGGTAGACGCCGGCGGCCGTCGCGGCGGCGAGGATCTCGGCGTCGCCGGCGGACGGCTCGCCGACGGCGATGTTCTCGCGAATGCTGCCGGCGAACAGGAAGCAGTCCTGCGGCACGTAGCCGACCCAGCCGGCGATCTGGCCGCGCGAGAACTGGCCGATGTCGGCGACGTCGATCAGCACGCGACCCTGGACCGGGGCATAGAGGCCCTGCATCAGCTTCAGCAGCGTGGTCTTGCCGCTGCCGTTCTGGCCGACGATGCCGTGCATGCCGCCCGGCCCGACGCGCATGGTCAGGTCGGTCAGGACCGGCGGCCCGTCGTCGGCGTAGCGGAAGCCGACATTGTCCAGGGAGATCAAGCCGTTCGGCCGCGGCATCTCGATCACGGTGTCGGTGCGGTCCTCGGCGGCCTCGAACAGCGCGCCCAACCGCCGGGCCGCGGCCCCGAAGCCGGCGAAATTGCGCCACATGCCGACAAGCTGGACCAGTGGCGCGATGAAGCGACCGCCCAGGATGTTGGCGGCGACCAGGGCGCCGATGGTCATCTGCTGCTCGAGAATGGCGAGCGCCCCGACGCCGGTGACGGCCACCGTGGTCAGCATGCCGAAGACGGCGCCCAGGTTGGTATAGCCGTCACTGCGCTGGCCGCGCGACAGGGCGGCGGCGATGGTCTGGTCGCGCCGCTGCCGCCAGGCCGGCCGCACGGCGCCGCCCAGGTCCAGCGCCTTGATCGTCAGGCGACCGGCCGTCATCTCGCCGACCAGGCTGTCGCGCTGCAGCGCCACCTGGCGCTCGGCCGCGGCGGCGCGCCCGACCGTGACCGCGCTGAGCACCGCCAGTACCAGGAAGGCCGCCAGCATGACCAGCAGCACCCAGGCCACCGGCGCCGCGATCAGCGCCACCAGGCCGAAGAACAGCAGCATGAACGGCAGGTCGGCCAGCAGCATGGCCGAAGCGCCGGAGAAGGTGTTGCGCACGGTCTCGACGTCGCGGAACAGCGCCTGCCAGAACGGCGCCGGCCGCGCCTCCAGCGTGCGCAGCGGCAGCGCGTTGATCTTGTCGTAAAGCCGCTCGCCGAGCTGGAGGTCGATCCGGAGCGCCGATTTCTGCAGCACCCGGCTGCGCGCCTGGCGCAGGACGAAATCGAAGCCGAGCGCGACCAGCATGCCGGCGGCCAGCGCCTGCAGCGTGCTGAGGCCGCCGTGGAAGACGACCCGGTCATAGACCTGCAGCACGAACAGCGGCACCGCCAGCGCCAGCAGGTTGACGAAGAACGACAGCGCCAGGACCTCGGCCAGGATCACCCGCACGGGGCGCAGCACCGCGCGCAGCCAGGACGGCTTGCGGGGCCGCGGATCGGAATCGGCGTCGTCCAGGGTCATCTCAGGTGACCTGCAGGTCGTTCGCCTTCAGGTCGGCGCCGGGCACCTGGGCGACGATGGTGTAGCCGTCGGCCGCGCCGTTCGGGTCGTAGATCAGGTTGCCCGCGGCATCGGCGAGCAGCGACGGGTCGCCCGCGAGATAGGCGGCGCTGGTGCCGTTGCCGCCGTCATACTCGGCGCCGATGACCGAGAAATTGCCGTCGTCGATCGCCGCCAGGCCGAAGCCGGCGCCGTCGAAGGCGATCGTGTCGCCCTCGGCGCCGTCGAAGTCGGCGATGACGTCGCCGGCATCGCCGGTCACCCGGTAGTAGAAGGTATCGCCGCCGATGCCACCGGTCAGCGTGTCGGCACCGGCGCCGCCCGCCAGCCAGTCGTCGCCGGCCGCCCCGGACAGCAGATCGTTGCCGGCGCCGCCGTCGAGGCTGTCGGCGCCGCCGCCGCCGGCATGGGCATCGTCCAGGTCGCCGCCGGCGAAGACCGTGCGGTCGGCGCCGAAGGCGTCGTTGAGGGCGGTAAAGACCACGCCGCCGTCGAGATAGTCGAGATCGAAGGCGAAGCCCTCGGCGGCGCCCGTTATCGCCACCGACAGGCTGTCGACGACGGCATCGAGGCCCTGGGCCGCGCTCAGGAACTGGATGCTGTCGCCGGCCCGCGGCAGATAGCCGTCGACCAGGACGATGTCCAGCAGGCCGGCGGTGAGGTCGACGCCGCCGGTGACCTCGACCAGGTCATAGGCGCCGGCGCCGGTGCCGGCCATCTCGATCTCCAGCGTGCCGCCGCGGAGCGTGAAGTCGCCGTCGATCCGCGCCGTGCCGGGCGAGGCGCCGGGCTGGAACACGCCGCCCTGGTCGTTGGTGACGTTGCCCTGGATGACGCCGCCGGTATTGCCGATCAGCGCGCCGTCGGCGCCGATAAAGATGTCGGTCGCCCGCAGCAGCGCCTGATCGCTGACCGTGACGCTGCCGGTGCCGCCGGGATTGAGTTCGAGATCGCGGCCGATGGCGAGCACGTCGCCGGCGAGGAACTGGGTGCCGACGCCCGAGACCAGCAGCGTGCCGCTGCTACCAGCGAAGGCGCCGACGAAGGTGCCGCCGGTCGCGGCCACGCCCGGGCTGACCTCGCCGAAGGTGACGTCGACGGTGCTGCCGCCGTTCACGGTCATGTCGCCGGTGCCGGTACGTCCGATGGTGATCCCCGAGTCCGTGCCAGTGATACGGACCGTCGAGGCGCCCGTCACGGTCATGGTGCCGTCGCCGCCGGGTTCCGTGGAAGTCCCTCCCAGACTCATGCCACCGCCTTCGCCCGTGGGATTGATGTTCAGTTGGGCGCTGTTGGACAGCGTCATCGTGCCGGTGCCGTTACGGCCCAGGCCTATGCCACCGCCGCTGCCGGATGCGAACGCGCCGGACAGGTTCATGGTCGCATTGTCAATCTGGACGGTCCCGGTTCCCGTACGACTACCGATTAACAACGACAGGGCGCTGATCGAACCGCCGTTCTCGACGGTCAGCACGCCAGTTGAAGCATTGGCAGTACCAACGGCGATAAAATTGTCGGCGCTACCGGTCATGGCGATCGACGAGCCGGCGCCCGACACCAGCACCGTGCCGTTGCCGGGGTCGATGTTGGTCGAAGAGAAGCTACCACCAACATGGAACTGGCTAATAAATGTCGAGTTAACCTCGTGATTGATCTCGATGCGGCCGCCGTTTGTGACGTTCAGAAAGCCGTCGCCCTGCCGGCCGATCGACACGAAAGGATTGGCACCGTCACTGCCGAGGCGCAGCAACGAGCCAGTTCCCTGGACGTTGATCGTGCCAGTGCTACCGACATCACGACCCGCCTGGAATCCGGGGCTGCCCACAGCGTCTGCCGGGGCCCGGACATCGACCAGCCCACCATCCGCCACGGTCAGCGTGCCAGTGCCGCTGGTCCGCCCAACGGTCAAAAATGCCCCATCGGAATCCGTCGTATCGATGCCGGAGAGCCGTAACGTGGACGGGTTGTCGAGGATGTCCCGGCCGGAAACCAGAACCTCGCCCGTCGCGCCATCGCAGCCGACAGCGAGGAAGTAGAGCCCATTGGGGCCGACACCCTGAACCACGCCGCCGTCGGTGATGGTGAGCCGGCCGATGCTGTCCGCGCCGAAGCGCCCGACATTCATGAAACCGGAATTGCCGCTGACGGTCAGGCTGGAGCCCTGGCCATCGACGGTCACGGTGGACGTGCCGCCGACACCCGCCACGCCGTCGCGGTAGTCGGCGATGTTCAGACCGGGGAAGGGATTGCCGGAGACGTCCTCGATGGCGAACGTGCCACCGTTGGTGATATTGATCGTGGCGTCGCCGGCGCGGCCGACCAGAACGAAAGTGCTGAATTCGCTGCCTGTGCCGGCCGCCTTGAACACGGAACCGGCGCCGGAGATGTTGAGTACGGCGCTGCCGGCATCGACCGTGTTATCGCCGGCGAAGCGCGCGAAGTCCCCGTTGTCGGTCCAGGTGCCGC
>JANQKO010000258.1 GCA_028281075.1 Alphaproteobacteria bacterium
GCCGGCGGCGTGCCCGAGGACAAGCTGATCGAGCTGCACGGCAACGCGACCTACGCGCGCTGCCTCGACTGCGGCGAGCGACACGAGCTGGCGCCGATCAAGGAGGCCTTCGCGCGCGACGACGTGCTGCCGGAATGCACGGCCTGCGCGAGCCCGATGGTGAAGCCAGCGACGATCTCGTTCGGCCAGCCGATGCCGCCGGACGCCATGCGGGCCGCCGAGGCCTATACGCTGGCCTGCGACCTGTTCATCGCCATCGGCTCGTCGCTGGTGGTCTATCCCGCCGCCGGCTTCCCGATGGCCGCCAAGCGCAACGGCGCCAAGCTGGTGATCCTGAACCGCGAGCCGACCGAGCTCGATCCCGTGGCCGACCTGGTGCTGCATGCCGAGATCGGTCCGACGCTGGGCTCGGCGACGGGCACGAACTAGGACCATCGGCGTTCCGGATGCCGGGTCACGTCGCGGCGGCGGCGGGGCTGTGGATCTCACCGCCAAGGCACCAAGGCACCAAGATCACGCCGCCGGCACGGTGATCGCATTGCTCGTCCCTTGGTGTCTCGCCGCCTCGGTGGTCAATCCAGGCGGTCAGAACGACAGGCAGATCTTGCCGAAATGGCGGCCGTCGGACATCGATTCCAGGGCCGGGCGCAGCTCGTCGAAGGCATAGACGCGGTCGTCCACGACTGGCCGGGTCCCGTGCTGGCCGATCGCCCGGACCATGTCCTCGAAGCCGTCGCGGCTGCCGACCGTGATGCCCTGCAGGCGCATCTGCGAGGTGACGACCAGCCCCAGGTTGAGCTCGCTCGCCGCGCCCGACAACACGCCGATCAGGCTGATCGTGCCGGACGCGCGGGTGGCGCGGATCGACTGGGCCAGGGTGCCGGCGCCGCCGA
Source organism: Alphaproteobacteria bacterium (assembly GCA_028281075.1). Taxonomy (GTDB): domain Bacteria; phylum Pseudomonadota; class Alphaproteobacteria; genus JANQKO01. Next base: position 894 of record JANQKO010000258.1, read on the forward strand.
CCTCGACCACATGGTCGACGCCGCGGCCGTCGGTCAGCGCCCGGACCGCCTTGCCCCATTCGGGCGTGGACCGGTAGTTGATCAGGTGATCGGCGCCCAGCGCCCGCGCGCGCTCCAGCTTGGCGTCGCTGGACGAGGTGGCGATCACGGCGGCGCCGTGCAGCTTCGCGAATTGCAGCGCGAACAGCGAGACGCCGCCGGTGCCCTGGACCAGCACCACGTCGCCCGCCTTCACCCGTCCCTCGACGACGACGGCGCTCCAGGCGGTCAGCGCCGCGCAGGGCAGGGTCGCGGCCTCGAGATCGGTCAGATGCGCCGGCACCCGGCTGACGCCGTCGGCGTCGAGCAGCATCAGCTCCTGCATGACGCCGTCCATCGGACCGCCCAGGATGCCGGGCCATTGCTCTTCCCGAAACGGGCCGCTGACGCGGGTCTGCGAGAAGCTGGGGCAGACGCGGTCGCCGACGGCGACGCGGCCGACACCGTCGCCGACCGCGACGACCTCGCCGACGCCGTCGGAGATCGGGACCAGCGGCAGCTCGCCGCTGCGCCGGCCGTAGCCGCGCTGCACCATCAGATAGTCGCGGTAGTTCAGCGAGGCGGCCTTCATGCGCAGCACGACCTGGCCGGGTCCGGGCTTGGGCGCGTCGCGCGCGCCGTCGACGATATGCTCGAAACCCCAGCCGTCGCGCAGCTCCATCACCCGCATGTCTCCACCTCCCGAACACCAAGACCGGTCGCGGCCGGCAGCATAGCGCGGCCGGCCGGCCGCTTGCGATCGGGTTTTCGCGGCGGTGGTACGTCGATATGGTCTTATTCGGTGGCCGACCCTTCGAGCCGCGCCCTTACGGGCGCTCCTCAGAGTCTGTGAAGAAATTACCTCTGACTCAAAGAAAGCCGTCATGCTGGCGAAGGCCAGCATCCAGCGGCATCGCAACCTGTTCAAAAACAACAAAAATGGATCCTGGCCCCCGGCCTTCGCCGGGGCAGGCTTCGCCAGGATGATAACCTGGGGGGCATCGGTGCGATTTCTTCACACATTCTCAGGGGGAGGTTGTTCGAGATGCGCCCTGTCGGGCGGGCCTAGCAGACCATGCAGCTCGACTCGGCTTCCGAGATCAACTGGGCCATGGCGTCGTAGTCGATCGCGCCGGGCACCAGCGTGTCGCCGATGACGATGGTCGGCGTGCCGCGGATGCCGAGCGCCCGGGCCAGCTCCAGGTTGGCGTCGATGGCTTCCTGGATCGTGGGATCGCGCATGTCCCGCCGCAGGCGCTCGACGTCGAGGCCGAGGTCGCCGGCCAGCCGGTACACGGTGGCCTTGTCGAGCCGTCCCTGCACGCCCATCAGGGCATTGTGCATGTCCATGTATTTGTCCTGCCTGCCGGCGGCGAAGGCGGCGCGGGTGGCGTAGACCGACATCTCGCCCAGGATCGGCAGCTCCTTGAAGATCACGCGCGCGTTCCTGCCCTCGGCCTGCAGCCGCTGCATCGACGGCAGGACGCGCTTGCAGTAGCCGCACTGGTAATCGAAGAACTCGACCACGGGCACGGCGCCGTCCGGATTGGCGACAAAGTCATGCGGCGCGCGGAACAAGGCCGCCTGGTATTGCTGGATGCGCTGGCGGCTGTCCTGCTGGGCGGCCGACTTCTGGCGCCGTTCCAGCTCCTCCATCACCTCCAGAAGCAGTTCCGGGTTCTCCAGCAGATAGTCGCGCACGATCTGCTCGATTTCGCCCCGCTGGACCTCGGTGATCGACGACTGGGCGCCAGCCGCGCCCGACAGGCCGACGCCAACCAGCAGCGCGACGGAAAAAACCAGCCCGGTGAGCGTCCGACACCCCATGACGTGCCTCGGTTCCGACGATTTACGATCAATCCCGCCGATCATGCGGCTGCGTGGCGGCGGGCGCAAGCATGCCGCGGTCACATGCGCGTGTGTCGGGTGGGGGAGCGGGCCGGCAAGGCCACGAAATGGGCCGACAGGCCCATTTCCAAATGATCTTCGATTACCGCTTTTTACGTTTCTCGCCCGCCGTTTTGGCCGTGGCCTCGATATCCTGCGCGCGGAGATGGCCGGGCGAGCCGGTCGGCAGCACCTGCACCGCGCGCGCCGCCTGCTGGCCCGCGTCCCGGTAGCGGCGCAGCAGCAGGTAGCGCTCGGCCGTCGCCAGCCGGGCCATGCCGATCTGCTCGTCGCGGCCATAGGCGGTGGCCAGCCAGCGCCAGGCCGTGGCGCTGCGCCGGTCGAGCCGGACCGCGGCCTCGAGAGTCTCGATCGCCGGCTTGATGTTGGCGGGGTCGCTGCTGGAGGCCTGGGACTGCCCGAGCCCGATCAGCAGCAGCGGCTCGTTCGGCGCCCGCCGTACCGAATCGCGATAGGGCGCGATGGACTCGTCGATCCGCCCGCTCTCGAACAGCACCTGGCCCTTGAGCTCGAGGAAATAGGGATCGTCGGGATGCTTCGCCAGCAGCTCGTCGATGCCGGCGATGGCGCGTTCGAGGTCGTTCTGCTTGTGGTAGGCGACGACCCGGGCATAGCGCGCCGGCAGGCTGGTGTCGGTGTCGGGGTAATGCCGGAACGTCTGCACGGGCGTGTCCAGAAAGCCGCGCAGCTTGGCTTTCATGCGGTCGTGCGCGGCGATCAGCTCGGGCGGGTCCGGCGCGTCGGAATGGGGCGAGCCGGCGACATGGGCGCGGATCGTGTCGATGCGCTCGCGGGTCAGCGGGTGGGTCCGCACGTAAGGGTCCTGGTTCGCCGTCAGCAGCGCCTCCTGGTCGCCCAGCTTCTCGAAGAACTCCAGCATGCCGCGGGCCGACTGGCCGGTGGCGTCCAGGAAGCGCAGGGCGGCCTGGTCGGCCGCGCCTTCCTGCGTCCGGCTGTATTTCAGGAACGAGCGCTGCGCCGCCGTGGCGCCGCCGGCGACCAGCGCGCCGCCGGCCGAGCCGGCGCCGCCGGCGATCGCCGCCGCGCCCAGCACCAGGGCGATGATCGACTGGGCGCTGGCGTCGCGCAGCGCGTCCTGCGTGCGGGCCAGGTGACCGCCCGAGATGTGGCCGGTTTCGTGGGCGATCACGCCGATCACCTGATTCGGCGTATCGCTGGCCATCAGCAGGCCGGTATTGAGAAAGATGTTCTGGCCGCCGGCGACGAAGGCGTTCAGCCGGTTGTCCTTGATCAGGTGCACCCGCACCGCGCCCGGTTCCAGGCCGGCCATGGCGAACAGTGGCGCGCCATATGCCCGAATGGTATTTTCGATCTCCGCGTCGCGGATCAGCGACGGACCACGGGCCAACGCCGGGTCGGCCATCAGGCCGACCGCGATCAGTGAGAAGAGTACTTTCCTGCCAATGCCAAGCGCCAAGAACGCCACTCCAACGTCCCGCTTCCAACGTAGGGTCGGGCGAAAGCCTCGTCAATGCATCGTTCTGCTGGGCGCCGCGGTC
>JANQKO010000270.1 GCA_028281075.1 Alphaproteobacteria bacterium
TCGACGATGAAATTCACGATCACCACCATGGCGGCCAGGATCACCACCACGTTCATCACCACGACCAGGTCGCGGTTGCTGATCGACTGGAAGATCAGCCGGCCGATGCCCGGCATGGCGAAAACGTTCTCGATGACGATGGTGCCGGCCAGCAGGTTGGCGAATTGCAGGCCCATGATGGTGATCACCGGGATCAGCGCGTTGCGCAGCACGTGCCCCCAGAGCGTCGCGCGCCGGCTCAGTCCCTTGGCGCGGGCCGTGCGCACGTAATCCTCGCGCACCACTTCCAGCACGGCCGATCGGGTGACGCGGGCCAGGATCGCCGCCTGCACCAGCGCCAGCGCCACGGCCGGCAGGACCAGGGCCTGCAGCGCCGGCCAGAAGCCGGCCTCCCAGCCGGGAAAGCCGCCGGACCGGAACCAGCGCAGATGCACGGCGAAGAACAGGATCAGCAGGATGCCGAACCAGAAGTTGGGCACGGCGATGCCGAGCTGGCTGAAGCCCATGACGCCGTAATCGCCCAGCGTGTTGTGCCGGGCCGCGGCATAGACGCCCAGGGCCAGCGCGATCACGGTGGTCAGGATCATGGCGATGATTGCCAGCGGGATGGTCAGCGCCAGCCGCTCGCGGATCAGCTCCACCACCGGCACCTTGTAGGTATAGCTGTTGCCGAGCTCGCCGGTCAGCAGCCCGCCGATCCAGGCGATGTAACGTTCGTGCGGCGGCCGGTCGAGGCCCAGTTCCCTGGTCAGCGCGATGACCGCGCTCTCCGGCGCGTCGACGCCCAGGATGGTCAGCGCCGGATCGCCCGGCAGCACCTCCAGCACGACGAAGACGATGATGGACGTGCCCCACAGCGTCGCGACGAACGTCAGCAGGCGCTTGGCCAGGAAAACACTCATGCCGCCACGATTACCCCGGGGCGTCGGGGGCGGCAAGCGCTTACAGGATGCCGGCCGCCTCCAGGTCGTTGCGCAGGTTCTCCGGCGAGGTGAAGTGATGGCCGTGCATGCCGACGGCCTCGGCGCCGGCGACGTTCGCCGGCACGTCGTCGATGAACAGGCAGTCGGCCGGCGTCAGGCCGTGCCGCTCGAACAGGATGCGGAAGATCTCCGGCCGCGGTTTCAGTGTCTTGACCTCGCCCGAGACGACGACGCCGTCGAAGGCGTCCAGGAACGGCCAGAGCGCGCGCGACAGGGCGAACTTCTCGGCCGAGAAGTTGGTGATCGCATAGACCGGCCGGTCGCCCGCCTGCAGCGTCGTCAGGATCTCGACCGTGCCCTCGATCACGCCGGCGATCATCTCCGGCCAGCGTTCGTCATAGGCGCGGATCAGGTCGGCCTGGTCGGGAAAGCGCGCGACCAGCTCGGCGACACCGTCGGCATAGCGGCGGCCGGCATCGAGCCGCAGGTTCCATTCGCGCGTGCAGACCGTCGCCAGGAAGCGTTCCATGGCGTCGGCGTCGTCGAACATCTTGCGGTAGAGATGGCGCGGGTCCCAGTCGAGCAGGACGCCGCCGACGTCGAACACCGCGATGGAAGGGGATCGTCGCATGGCGGGCATCCTAACCGGCCCGCCGGCATGCCGCCATGGCCGCGGAACCTGCCTCAAAAATGCCCAACTTTTGTCGCGGCGGCGCCGGTCCGCGCGCCCATATAGTGGGCGTGTGGCCTCGTTTCGGGCCGGCCGCCGCCGCAATGGCCCCCCCAACTCCTGAGCCGTGGCGGCCTGCCTTGGGGCCACACACTTTTTTCCCGTCTTTTTCGCGCCGACGGATGGCCATCGCCGCCCGGCTGGGCTAGATTTTGTATCGACCGTTCCAATTGGGCGCCGCGACGCAGCCGACCGCGGCGGCCGGCGACATTCCGGGAGAGATATGACGATGGCGATTGTGCTTTACGATCTGGTGGGCGTCGACGACCGGCGCTTCAGTCCGAACTGCTGGCGCACGCGCTTGGCGCTGGCGCACAAGGGCCTGGACTGCGATGCCCGTCCGACCCGCTTCACCGAGATCGGGTCCATCTGCGGCGGCGGCCAGAAGACCATTCCGGTGATCGAGGACGGCGACAGCATTGTCGGCGACTCATGGGCCATCGCCAACTATCTCGAAGACACCTATCCCGACCGGCCGTCGCTGTTCGGCGGCGACGGCGGCCGCGCCGTTTCGGTGTTCTTCCAGAACTGGGTCAACACGATCGTCAATCCTGGCGTCATCAAGTCGGTGATCGCCGATATCCACGACCATCTGACGCCGGAGGACCAGGGCTATTTCCGCGCCACGCGCGAGAATTTCCTCGGCGGCAGGCTGGAGGACATCCAGAGCGGCCGGGAAGAGCGGCTGGCGGCGTTCCGCGCCACGCTGACGCCACTGCGCCAGACCCTGAAGGCGGGGCCGTTCGTCTGTGGCGACGGCCCGCTCTATGCCGATTATCTCGCCTTCGCGCCGTTCCAGTGGGCGCGGTCGATCAGCCCGTTCAAGTTGCTGGACGATGACGATCCGATTACCGGCTGGTTTCAGCGCTGCCTCGACCTGTATGATGGCCTGGGACGACAATCCAAGGGCTATGATTGACTCTCGCGAAGGTTGAGGATGGGCGGATGACCGACGACGTGAAGGTGCTTTACAGCGGCGGCGGGGTTTTCGACGGCGAGCGGATGCTGCCCGACGGCACCGCCGTCCTGGCCGAGGGCGCGCGGGTCGCCGCCGTGGCACCGGCCGGCGAATTCGACGGCTTCGCCGGCGAGACCGTCGACACCACGGGCGGGACGTTGCTGCCCGGCCTGATCGACTGTCACGTGCATCTCTGCCTCGGCGCCGAGGGCGATCCGGGCGGCGCCGGCGACAAGCTGATGCCCGGCCAGATGGTGATGAAGGCGCTGGAGCGGGCCCAGGCGGCGCTCGCCGGCGGCATCACCGCCATCCGCGACTGCGGCGGCAAGGACTATCTGGAATTCGCCGTCCGTGATGCCTGCAACCAGGGCCGGTTCCTCGGCCCGACGATCCGCGCCTCGGGCCGGGTGATCTGCATGACGGGCGGCCACGGCAACCGCAGCGGCCGGATCGCCGACGGCATCGACGAGGTCGTCAAGGCCGTGCGCGAGCAGGTGCATGCCGGCAGCGACCTGGTCAAGATCATGGCCACCGGCGGCGTCATGACGCCCGGCGTCAATCCCGAGGACGCGCATTATTCGGCCGAGGAAATGGCGGCCGGCATCGGCGAGGCCAGGCGCTTCCACCGGCGCACCGCCAGCCATGCCCAGGGGGCCGAGGGCGTGCTGAACGCCACGCGCGGCGGTGTCGATTCCGTCGAGCACGGCATCTTCCTGACCGAGAAATGCGTCGAGGAGATGATCGAGCGCGGCACCTTCCTGGTGCCGACCCTGGCGGCGATCCGCAACATCATCGCCCGCAGGGACGATGTCGCCGATTATGTGATCGAGAAGTCGCTGCGGGTCGAGGACGCGCACCGCCGGTCGATCAGGATGTTCTACGAGGCCGGCGGCAAGATCGCCATGGGCACGGACGCCGGCACGCCGTTCAACCGGCATGGCGACAACGCCCAGGAACTCGCCTATATGGTCGATGTCGGCGTCTCGCCGATCGATGCGCTAAGGTTTTCGACCAGCGCGGCGGCCGAACTGGTCGACCTGCCGGGTGAAGGCCGGATCGCGGTGGGCGGTGCCGCCGACCTGCTGCTGGTCCAGGGCGATCCGGCCCACGATATCGCCATGGTCGCCGACAAGGACCACCATCGCATGGTGGTCAAGCGGGGTACCCCGGTCAGCGCGCGCAGCCTGGCGCTCGCCACCACCGCGCGGCAGGCCGTGGCGGCGTTCTGAGTAGCATCCTCAAACGAATCTCGACCCGAATTCCCGTATGCCGGGACGGTTTAGGGAATCGTAACCTTACCGCGCCATTGTGCAGGTCCGGAACGGACCCGGATGACGCACCATGGCCGAACTGCTGCTGAATGAGGACCAGATCGTCACGCCGCTGACGGCGGAAGAGCTTGTGCGGTCGCTGCCGGAAGAACGCCTGCGCGAGCTGCTGGCCACCTTGCGTGGCAGCGGCGGCCGGTTCTACCGCACGACGCAGGGCGAGGTCATTTTCGAGACCCGTGACGACGTGAACGCCGTGCCGCTGAAGGAGTTCGCGCGCGAGCTCAAGGGCCTGCGGCCGACCAGCATCCACAACCTCGACATCAGTGCTTAGAGTTCGGGCCGAAACGCTGCGTTTGTATTCGGTTCGTTAGCTCCCTCCCATTCGTCATCCACGCGGGGTTTACCGACATACCTCGTCATACCGGCGCAGGCCGGCATCCATGGGCGTCAGGGGCGGGGGGTCCGCGCTGGCCATCGGATGCCCATGGATACCGGCCTGCGCCGGTATGACGACGGTCAGGCAGTTGCCGCCGGGGCCAGGCCCCGATGAACGGGAGCGGCACGACTGGCGGCGATCGGTTAACCATGTTAGCGTGCCGGCGGTTCTGAGAAGAGGGAAGCCGGTGACGCCGAGCCCGTGATCGCGACGATCCGGGCGGCAATTCCGGCGCTGCCCCCGCAACTGTAAGGGTGAGGGACCAGCACGACGCCACTGGCGCGGCCCGCGACGGGCGGCCGGGAAGGCGCTGGGACCAATGAGCCCGAGCCAGGAGACCTCCTCGGAACCGGTTGGCCGACGGTCGGCCGCGAATCCCTCGCGGCCGCCGCGTCCTCGGAGGGAGGATGCGCCATTGGCGATCGACGCCGGTGCCGAACAGGCGGCCTTGCCGCCGGTGACCTTGATATTGGGCGGCGCGCGCTCGGGCAAGAGCGCGCTGGCCGAACGCCTGTGCGAAGGCCGGGCGGGCGGTTGCGTCTACCTGGCGACGGCGGAAGCGCGCGACGTCGAGATGACCGCGCGCATCGCCGAACATCGCGCGCGGCGCGGCGGCCGCTGGTCGACGGCCGAGGAACCGCTCGATCTGGCCGGCGCGCTCGCCCGGGCGGCGGGCGCGGACCGGACGGTGCTGGTCGACTGCCTGACGCTCTGGCTCGCCAACCTGCTCGAACGGGATCGCGATATCGCGGCCGAGACCGCGGCGCTTGTCGCCTGCCTCGGCCGTCTCGCCGGCCCCGTCGTGCTGGTGTCCAACGAGGTCGGCCTCGGCATCGTGCCGGACAACGCGCTGGCCCGTGCCTTTCGCGACCATGCCGGCCGCCTGAACCAGGCCGTCGCCGCGACGGCGCAGCGCGTGATTCTCGTCGCGGCGGGACTGCCGCTCATCATCAAGGACGAAACGGGAGAGAGTGCATGACCCGGAAGATTCCCGCGACCGTGATCACCGGCTTTCTCGGCGCCGGCAAGACCAGCATGATCCGGCACCTGCTGGGCCGCGCCGACGGCCGGCGGCTGGCGCTGATCATCAACGAGTTCGGCGATCTCGGCGTCGACCGCGAGATCCTGTCCGGCTGCGGCATCGACGGTTGCGCCGACGAGGACCTGGTCGAGCTCGCCAACGGCTGCATCTGCTGCACGGTCGCCGACGATTTCCTGCCGACCATCGAGGCCCTGCTCGACCGGCCCGAGCCGCCCGACCATATCGTCATCGAGACCTCCGGCCTGGCCCTGCCGAAGCCGCTGGTCAAGGCCTTCAACTGGCCCGAGATCCGCACCCGCGTCACCGTCGACGGCGTGATTGCCGTGGTCGACGGCCCGGCGCTGGCCGAGGGCCGCTTCGCCGACGATCCCGACGCGGTGGCGGCGCAGCGTGCGGCCGATCCCAACCTCGATCACGAATCGCCGCTGGCCGAGCTGTTCGAGGACCAGCTCAACTGCGCCGACATCGTCGTCGTCAACAAGGCGGACCTCCTGGACAAGACGGCGACGCGGCGGGTCGAGACCGAGATCCGGGCCGAGCTGAAGCGCGAGGCGAAGCTGCTGACGGCCGCCCATGGCGCGGTCGACCCGTCGGTGCTACTGGGTCTCGACGCGGCCGCCGAAGACGACCTCGACAGCCGGCCGTCGCATCACGACGCCGACGACGACCACGACCATGACGATTTCGACAGCTTCGTGGTGCCGGTCGGCGAGATCGCCGCGCCGGCCGACCTGCTGCGCCGGCTGACGGCCGCCGTCGCCGCACACGACATCCTGCGCGTGAAAGGCTTCGTGCCGGTCGCCGGCAAGGACATGCGGCTCCTGGTCCAGGGCGTCGGTGGCCGCTTTCAGCACTACTACGACCGTCCCTGGGCGCCGGACGACGACCGCCGGGGACGGCTGGTGGTGATCGGCCAGACCGGTCTCGACGAAGCCGCCATCGCGCGGACGCTGGCGGGCTAGGCGCTTGCACCTGCTGGCCGCACAGCCCGGCGGCGTCGCCGACAGTGGTGAGGCCGTCGACCTGGGGCAGAGCCCCGGCGACATCGTCGTGCTGTCGGCCGCCGACACCGAGATCGCCTGCCTGGCGGCGGCGCGGGCGCGGCTGGGCGGGGCGTTCCCGCGCGTGCGGCTGGCCAACCTGATGAACCTGATGCACAACCTGTCGGTCGACACCTATGTGGACGACGTCATTCGCCATGCGCGCATCGTCGTCGTGCGGCTGCTGGGCGGCGCTTCCTACTGGCCCTATGGTGTCGAGCAGCTCGTCGCCTGCTGCCGCGACAACGGCATCGCGCTGGCGCTGCTGCCGGGCGACGACCAGCCCGACGCCGGCCTCGACGGCCTCTGCACGCTGCCGCGCCCGGCGGCGCACCGGCTCTGGCAGTATGGTGTGCACGGCGGCATCGAGAACGCCGCCAACCTGCTGCGCTACGCCGCCGATCTGATCGGCGAGCCGACAGACTGGGACGAGCCGGCGCCGCTGCTGCGCGCCGGCCTCTATTGGCCGGACCTCGACCGTCCCGGCATCGACGACCTGCGCGCGGCCTGGACCGCCGGCGCGCCCGTGGCCGCGATCGTCTTCTACCGCGCCCTGGTGCAGGCGGCCAATCTGGCCCCGGTCGACGCCCTGATCGCCGCCTTGCGGGCACGGGGTCTCAATCCGCTGCCGGTCTATGCCGCCAGCCTGAAGGAACCGGTCGCGGCCGGTATCGTCCGGACGCTGCTGGCGGACGCCCCGCCCGACGTGGTTCTGAACGCCACGGCCTTCGCCATTTCCACGCCCGGCGCCGCGCGGGCCGAGACGCCGTTCGACACGGCGGATTGCCCGGTCTTTCAGGTGGTGTTCGCCGGCGGCGCCGAGGTCGCCTGGCGCGACGGCCTGAACGGCCTGTCGGCCCGCGACATCGCCATGAACGTGGCCCTGCCCGAGGTCGACGGGCGGGTGATCACGCGGGCGGTGTCGTTCAAGGCCGAAGCCCGGTTCGACGCGGCGACCGAAACCGCGGTCGTCGCCTATGAAACCGTGCCGGACCGGGTCGATTTCGTCGCCGGCCTCGCCGCCGCCTGGAGCCGCCTGCGCCGCGCCGCGCCGGCCGACCGCCGGGTGGCCCTGATCCTGGCCAACTATCCCAACCGCGACGGCCGCATCGGCAACGGCGTCGGTCTCGACACGCCGGCCGGCGCCGCGACCGTGCTGCGCGTGCTCGCTGCCGCCGGTTACCGCGTCGACGACCTGCCGGCCGACGGCAAGGCCCTGATCGCGCGGCTGCTGGCCGGACCGACGAACGACCGCCGGCGGGCAGACGGGCGTGACGGCGGCGAGACGCTGTCGCTCGCCGACTACGAACAGTTCTTCGCCGGCCTGCCCTCGGCGGTGCGTGAACAGGTCCGCGAGCGCTGGGGACCGCCGGAGAGCGATCCGTTCTTCGTCCCGGGCGACGTGGACTGCGGCCGTTTCCGGCTGCCGGTGCATCGGCTCGGCAACGTCGCGCTCGCGGTGCAGCCGGCCCGTGGCTACAACATCGATCCGGCCGAGAGCTACCACGACCCGGACCTGCCGCCGCCGCACGGCTATCTCGCCTTCTACGCCTGGCTGCGCCGCGCCTTCGACGCGCATGCCGTCGTCCACATGGGCAAGCACGGCAACCTGGAATGGCTGCCGGGCAAGGCGCTGGCCCTGTCCGCGGACTGTTTTCCGGAGGCCGCCCTCGGGCCGCTGCCGCATCTCTATCCCTTCATCGTCAACGACCCGGGCGAGGGCAGCCAGGCCAAGCGCCGCGCGGCGGCGGTCATCGTCGATCACCTGACGCCGCCGTTGACCCGGGCCGGGAGCTACGGCCCGCTGAAGGAATTGGAGCGCCTGGTCGACGAATACTACGCGGCCGCCGGCATGGACCCGCGCCGCCTCAAGCTGCTGCGCGGCCAGATCCTCGAACTCTGCCGTGGCACCGGCCTCGACCGTGACTGCGGCATCGCCGTCGACGACGGCGTCGACGACGCATTGCAGAAGCTCGACGCCTATCTCTGCGAGCTGAAGGAGATGCAGATCCGCGACGGCCTGCACGTCTTCGGCCAATCACCTAATGGCGACCTGTTGACGGACCTGCTGGTGGCGCTGGTCCGCGTGCCGCGCGGGACCGGCGAGGCCGCGGACGCCTCGCTGATCCGGGCGCTGGCGGCCGACCTGGGCCTTGGCGATTTCGACCCGCTGGACTGCGACCTGGCGGCGCCCTGGCACGGCGCGCGACCGGACACATTGCGGAACGGTATCGTCTGGCGCAGCCACGGCGACACGGTCGAACTGCTGGAGGCGCTGGCGCGCGATCTCGTCGCCGGCAACCGCCTGCCGGAAGCCGAGTGGACCCGGACCTTGGCGGTGCTGGACCGGATCGATACGCGGTTGCGCCCGGCGGTGGCGGATTGCGGCGCGGCCGAGACCACCGGCCTGCTGCGCGGCCTCGACGGTCGCTTCGTCGCGCCCGGCCCGTCCGGCGCGCCGACCCGTGGCCGTCCCGACGTGCTGCCGACCGGCCGCAACTTCTATGCCGTCGATACCCGCGCCGTGCCGACGCCCGCCGCCTGGCAGCTCGGCTGGAAATCGGCCAACTTGGCTCTCGACCGCTACCGGCAGGAAAACGGCGCCTGGCCCACGGCGCTCGCCCTGTCGGCCTGGGGCACGGCCAACATGCGCACGGGCGGTGACGACCTGGCCCAGGCCATGGCGTTGCTCGGCGTGCGGCCGACCTGGGACGGCGCGTCGAGCCGCGTCACCGGCTTCGAGGTGCTGCCGCTCGA
>JANQKO010000303.1 GCA_028281075.1 Alphaproteobacteria bacterium
GATCACGGACGCCGTCGAGGCCGAGGGCTGCGACGCCTGGTTCGACAGCGACGCCGCCCGCTTCCTCGGCAACGACTATCCGGCCGACGACTACGAGAAAGTCGACGACATCCTCGATGTCTGGTTCGATTCCGGCTCGACCCATGCCTACGTGCTGGAGACCCGCGACGATCTGGCATGGCCGGCCTCGCTCTATCTCGAGGGCTCGGACCAGCATCGCGGCTGGTTCCATTCCTCGCTGCTGGAGGGCTGCGGCACCCGGGGCCGGGCGCCCTATGACGCGGTGCTGACGCACGGCTTCGTCATGGACGGCGAGGGCCGGAAGATGTCGAAGTCGCTCGGCAACACCACGGCGCCGCAGGAGGTGGTCGACCAGTACGGCGCCGACATCCTGCGGCAATGGCTGGTCGGCTCGGACTTCACCGAGGACCTGCGCATCGGTCCCGAGATCCTGAAGAGCCAGGTCGATTCCTACCGCCGCCTGCGCAACACGCTGCGCTTCCTGCTCGGCAACCTCGCCGGCTTCGAGGACCGCGAGCGCCTGCCGGCCGCGGACATGCCGGAGCTGGAGCGCTGGGTGCTGCACCGGCTGACCGAGCTCGACACGCTGGTGCGCGACTGCTGCCGGAACTACGACTTCCACCGCCTGTTCGTGCAGCTCTACAACTTCTGCACCGTCGACCTGTCCGCGGTCTATTTCGACATCCGCAAAGACGCGCTCTATTGCGACGCGGCGGTGTCGACGCGCCGCCGCGCCGCGCGCACGGTGCTGGACGAGCTGTTCTCCTGCCTGACGGCCTGGCTCGCGCCGATCCTGTGCTTCACCGCCGAGGAAGCCTGGCTGCAGCGCTTCCCCGGCGACGATTCGAGCGTGCACCTGCGGCTGTTCCCGGACGTGCCGGCGGATTGGCGCGACGACGCGCTCGCGGCCAAGTGGAACCAGGTGCGCGACCTGCGCCGGGTGGTCACGGGCGCGCTGGAGGTCGAGCGGCGCGAGAAGCGTATCGGCGCCAGCCTGCAGGCGCATCCGGTGATCCATGCGCCGGCCGAGACCGTCGCCGCGCTGGCCGACGTCGACTGGGCCGAGGTCGCGATCACGTCGGGCGCGACGTTGCAGGCGGGTCCGCCGCCGGCCGACGCGTTTCGCCTCGAGGGTGTCGCCGATGTCGGCGTGGTCGTGAAGCTGGCCGACGGGAAGCGCTGCGAACGCTGCTGGCAGGTGCTGCCGGAAGTGGGCGCGGATGCCGGCCATGCCGACCTCTGCCGCCGCTGCATCGACGCGGTCGAGGCGGCCGCCGGCTGAGGACCCGCGGTTGCGTATCTTCCTGCTTGGCCTGGCCGTGGCGGTCGTGATCTTCAATCTCGACCAGTTCGTGAAGATCAAGCTGATCGACCATGTCCAGGCGGCGGGTGGCTATATCGAGGTGACGTCCTTCTTCAACCTGGTCATGGTCTGGAACCGCGGCATCAGCTTCGGCCTGTTCCAGGCCGGCGATACCGGCCGCTGGGTGCTGATCGGCCTGACCGGGTCCATCGCCGTCGGTTTGCTGGTCTGGCTCTGGCGCGTACAATCACGGCTGCTGGCCTGCGCGCTCGGCGCCGTCATCGGCGGCGCGGTCGGCAATATCGTCGACCGGCTGGTCTATGGCGCGGTGGCGGACTTTTTCGACTTTCACGTCGCCGGTTACCACTGGCCGGCGTTTAACGTCGCCGATTCCGCCATTGTCGTGGGTGTTGCCATTATGTTACTCGATTCCTTGTTGGCGAAGGACGATGCGCATAAATAAGACCCGCCGATCCGTTGTTCGGGAGGATTAGCAAGGTGTTCACGCGCGCACATGCGATCGCCAGGCTCGGCCTGGCCTGCGGCCTGGTCTGGCTGCTGGCCGGCTGCGAGGGCCTTCGCGACCAGCTCGGTTTCAACAAGAAGGCGCCGGACGAGTTCACCGTGGTCAAGAAGGCGCCGCTGGTGCTGCCGCCCGACTTTTCGCTGCGCCCGCCGGCGCCGGGCGCGCCGCGGCCGCAGGAACGGCAGCCGGAGCAGGCGGCGAGGGCGGCCCTGCTCGGCACGCCGCCCAATCGTGTCACCGAACGCCAACCGACCCTGGCGCCGGCACCGGCGCCCACCGCGCGCCTCGATGCGCCGAACCTGCCGACCAGCCGGACCGCCGGCGAGGTGGCCTTGCTGCGGCAGGCCGATGCCGAGGGCGCCGACGGCGGCATCCGCGCCGTGGTCGACCGCGAGACCTCGGCGCTGGCCGACAAGGACCGGTCCTTCACCGACCGGCTGATCTTCTGGCAGGAATCGCCGCCGCAGGGGACACTGATCGACGCCCAGAAGGAGGCCCAGCGCCTGCGGGAGAACGCCGCCATCGGCGAGCCGGTGACGACCGGCGAGACACCCGTCATCAAGCGCCGCCGCCGCGGCTTCCTCGAAGGCATCTTCTGAGCCGCCGAACGCGAAACGAAGCGTTCGGTGTCAATTCGTCGCCGGCCCCGTTCGCAGCCGGGGCAGAGTCCAGGCGTTTTCGGTATTTTAGGGATTCCCAGCCGGTTCCTGCTCCCCCGTTGTCATGCCGGCGGAGGCCGGCATG
>JANQKO010000341.1 GCA_028281075.1 Alphaproteobacteria bacterium
AGGTACTGGCCAGCACCGACGAGCTGATCGAGGCCGGTCTCTGCGACACGGCGCATGTGCTGGTGCCGCCGGACCTGCATCGCGCCGTCGCCGAGCCGCTGTTGCGGGCGGGCCTGAACGTCTTCCTGGAAAAGCCCATGGCCGCCGACGGCGCGGACTGCCGCGCGCTGACCGCGGCCGCCGAGGCGGCCAGCGCCGTGCTCGGCGTGAACCAGAACTTCGTCTTCAACCGCGCGCATCGCCGGCTGCACACGGTGCTGGAAACGGGGCGGCTGGGCCGCCTGCATCATCTGGTCGTGGTGTTCAACATGCCGCTGCGCCAGTTGTCGGCCGGTCAGTTCGCGCACTGGATGTTCCGCCGGCCGCAGAACATCCTGCTGGAGCAGGCGGTTCACCCGCTGTCGCAGATCCTGCACCTGGCCGGCCCGGCCGCCGCGTTGACCGCGCTGACCAGCGCGCCGCGCCGGCTGGCGCCCGATATCGACTTCGTCGACACCTGGCAGGTCTCGCTGACATGCGAACGGGCGACGGCGCAGCTTTTCATGTCGTTCGGGCAGGACTACCCGGCCTGGCAGATCACGGCGGTCTGTCAGGACGGCACCGCGACCGCAGATATGATCAACGACCGCATCGTCCTGCAGGAAGCCAGCCGCTGGCCCGACTTCTACGACAGCTTCCTGAGCGGCGCCGGCGCCGCCGGATCGCTGTTGTGGCAGGGCGGCGGCAACGCGGCGGCCTACATTCTGTCGACGCTGAAGCTGCGGGGCCGGTCGGACGCGTTCTTCCGCAGCATGCAGGCGAGCATCGCCGCGTTCTACGCCGCGCTGCCGTCGGGCGGCACCGATATCGACGGCCGGTTCGGCGGCGCCGTCGTCGAGCTGTGCGAGCGCATCGCCGGCGAGGTGGCCTTCGCGCCGCGGCCGCCCGCGGCCGCGGCCGATAGGACCGACACCTGGGACGTGGCGGTGCTGGGCGGCACCGGGTTCATCGGCCGCCACCTGGTCGCGCGCCTGCTGCGCGACGGCCGCAAGGTCTGCGTGTTGGCGCGCGGCACGACGGTCCTGCCGCCGCCGCTCGACGATCCGCATGTCGCCATCGTTCGCGGCGACGTCGCCGACCGGGACGCCGTGCGCCGGGCCATCGGCGCGGCCAGGCTGGTCGTCAACCTGGCGCAGGGCGCCGGCGGCGGCGACGTCGTCCGCGCGATGGTCGATTCGTCGACGACCGTCGCCGAGGCCTGCCGCGACGCCGGAGTCGACCTGCTGGTCCATGCCAGCACGATCGCGGCGCTCTATCTCGGCGATCCGCATGAGACGATCACCGGCGCCACGCCGACCGACCCGCGCAGTGCCGAGCGCGGCGAGTATGCCCGGGCCAAGGCGGCCAGCGAGGCGGCGCTGATGGCGCTGCACCGCGCGCACGGGCTGCCGGTCTGTATCGTCCGGCCCGGCGTCGTCGTCGGCGAAGGCGGCCCGGCCTTTCACAGTGGGCTCGGCTTCTTCAACCGCGAGCGCCATTGCATGGGCTGGAACGACGGCGGCAACCCGCTGCCCTTCGTCCTGGTCGAGGACGTCGCGGACGCCATCGCGCGGGCGCTGGCGACGCCCGGGAAGACCGCCGGCAAGTGCTACAACCTGGTCGGGGACGTCGACCTGACGGCGCGGGAATACATCGCCGCGCTGGCCCGGGCATCGGGCCGGCCGCTGCGCTATCACGGGCAGTTCCTGCCCAAGCTGCAGGCGGTCGAGCTGTTCAAATGGTGCGTGAAGATCGCCACCGGCCGGCGCGACGCGCCCTTTCCCAGCTATCGCGACCTGAAGTCGCGCGGCATGACGGCCCGGTTCGACTGCGGCGACGTCAAGCGGGATCTCGACTGGTGGCCGGAGGCCGACCGCAAGGCGTTCATCGGCCGCGCGATCGGGGTGCACGGCGCCTCCTGATGGCGACGGCGGCGCAGCCCCGGACCTCGCCGGCCGCCGCGGGACGACCGCCCGTGCACATTCTGCACGTCTTCTCCACCTTTGCCGTGGGCGGACCGCAGATGCGCTTCTGCCAGATCGCGGAAGCGCTCGCGGACAGGTTCCGGCACACGGTGCTGGCCATGGACGACAATCACGACTGCCGCCGCCATCTGGCGGCGTCGGTCGCGGCGACGTTCCGCACCCTGCGGGTCGAGAAGCGCCGGATCGCCGGCAACTTGTTCCGGTTTCATGCGCTGCTGCGCGAGACCGGACCCGACCTGCTGGTGACCTACAACTGGGGCGCGGTCGAATGGGCCTTCGTCAACCGGCTGCGGCCGGTCTGCCGGCATATCCACATCGAGGACGGGTTCGGCCCGGAAGAGGCCGACGGCCAGTTGCGCCGGCGGGTGCATCTGCGGCGCCTGGCGCTGCGGCGCGCCGACGCCATCGTCATGCCCTCGCTGACGCTGCGGCGGATCGCGACACGCGTCTGGGGATTTTCGGACGACCGCATCGTCTACCTGCCGAACGGCATCGACTGCGACAAGTTCGCCCGACCGCCGGTACCGGCGGTGCTGAACGGGATCGACCGCCGGGCGGACGATCTCCTGGTCGGCACGGTGGCGACGCTGCGGCCGGAGAAGAACATCGACCGCTTGCTGCGCGTGTTCGCGGCCGTGCGGGACGGCCGGCCGCAAGTCCGGCTGCTGGTCGCCGGCGACGGCGGCGAGAAGGAGCGGCTGATCGCGCTGAGCCGGGACATGGGACTGTCGGACCGGGTTCATTTCCTCGGCCACCAGACACCGGAACAGCTCCTGGGACTGCTCGACGTCTTCGCCATCTCGTCCGATACCGAGCAGATGCCGCTGTCCGTCCTGGAAGCGATGGCGGCGGGCCTGCCGGTGGCCGGCGTCGATGTCGGCGACGTCGGCGCGATCCTGGCGGCCGAGAACCAGCCCTACATCGTCGCGCGGGAAGACGAAGCCGGCCTGGCGGCGGCCCTCGCCGGCCTGCTCGACGCGCCGGACGAGCGCGACCGGCTGGGGCGGGCCAATCGGCGCCGGGCACGCAACGACTTTGACCAGGCCCGGATGTTCGAGCGATATGACGCGTTGTTTTCCGGAACCGCCACGGTTAACTAGACGGCGACCGGGTCGCGGGTCCCGGGCCGCGAACGACCCGCAATCGTCGGCGTTGTGTAAGTTCGAGACGAATGTCCGTTGCGCGGCTAAGATGATCGCCAGCGCCAATCAAGGCGATAACAGCAACAAACGACATCCGCAGCCAGAGTCATATTTACGACATTGCGTAACAATTCCGAAAACAACACGCCGGCAGGGTGCTGGCGTCGCGCCGCGGTCCGGATCGGAACGCATGACGCCGGCCCGCGTCAGACCCTTGCATAACCCACGCCCACGGCCGGCCGGACGTCCGGGCCGATCGCAAAACCCATAGCCCGCATGGTCATGTCACAACAAGCCCCGGCCGGACAGCGCGCGGAGATCGTCGTGTCCGTGGCACCGCTGACGGACCCGGCGGCGCTGGCGGCGGACTGGCAGGACCTGGAGGCGCGGGCCGATACCACCTTCTTTCACGCCTGGCCCTGGGTCGAGTGCTGGCTGTCGACGATCGGCGAACGGCCGCTGCTGCTGACCGCCCGGCAGAACGACAGGATCGTCGGCCTGGCGCTTCTGGTATCGACCACGCGACGGCTCGGCCTGCTGACCTCGACCGAGTTGTTCGTGAACGAGACCGGCGATCCGCAGAAAGACATCATCACCGTCGAATATAACGGCATCCTGGCCGACCGCGGCGTCGCCGCCGAAGTGACCCGCGCCTGCCTGAAGGCCTTCAACGACGGCGCGTCGCCGGTCTGCCGCGGCATCCGCTGGGACGAGCTGTGCATTCGCGGCGTCCCCGCATCCTATGGCGATCTGGCGCGAGACCTGGGCTATCGCGTGCGCCTGCTGGCGCACGACCCGTCCGGCGCGGTCGACCTGGCGGCCGTGCGCCGGTCCGGCGCGCCGTATCTCGCGCATCTGAGCGCCAACACGCGCTACCAGATCAGACGCGCGATACGTCTGTACGAAGCCCGCGGCAAGCTGGAACTGACCCGCGCGCGCGATGTCGAACAGGCGCTGACATTCCTGGACGAACTGAGCGTGCTGCATCAACGCTACTGGACCGGACGCGGCGAACCCGGCGCCTTCGCCTATCCGTTCTTCGTGCGCTTCCACCGCGCCCTGATCGACCGCTGCCTGCCGTCGGGCATGGTCGAGGTCGCGCGCATCTCCGCCGGCGGCGCGCCGATCGGCTATCTCTACAACTTCATCTACCGCGGCCGAGTCTACTACTACCTGAGCGGCTTCGCCTACGAGCCCGACCCGAAGCTGAAGCCGGGCATGGTCAGCCATTATCTCTGCATCGACCACCACCTGGCCGCGGGCGCCGAGGTCTACGACTTCATGGCCGGCGAGAACCGCTACAAGACCAGCCTCGGCTCGCCCGGCGCCGACATGCTGGCGATCGTGCTGGAACGGCCGACGCTGAAGGTCAAGCTGAAGGATCTGCTGCGGGCGGTGAAGCGGATCGCCGCCGGCAAGGCCGGGCCGCCATAGGGCCGGCGCCGGACCGGTCGCCTCAGGCCATTTTCAGCCGGCCGCGCACGGCCCGCATGGCGGCGCGTTCGCTGCCGGGCGGCTGGCCGGCGGCGTACCACAGGCCCAGCACCGTGACGGCGTATACGGCGCTGCCCGCCGCCACGTCGACGAACAGCCGAAGCGCGATCAGGTCGCCGAAGATGTCGTCCGGGATCAGGTGCAGCACGCCGGCCATGGCCGCCGCCGCGATCGCCGGCCGCCAGGTCACGTCCAGAACGTCGCGCACCTTGATCGGAATCACCACGCGCAGGCTGTAGAAGAACAGCGGCACGAACAGCAGCGTCATCCACAGGCGCATGGCGGCGATCTCGGTGAGATCGCCCCGCATGCCGGCATAGATCAGCGCCGCCAGCAGCACGCCGTTGCGCAGCCAGATCTGCACCGCGGCGCGGCGCGCGAAGCCTGCCGCCAGCAGCACCGTCATGGCGGTGTTGCTGTAGACGAACACGGCGGCGGCGAAGGCGATCCAGAACATGATCGGGATCGATTCGACCCATTTTTCGCCCAGGAACACGACGACCAGGTCGTGCGCCACCAGGGCCAGCCCGGTTCCGGTGGCGAAGCAGATCAACGTCACCGCCGACAGCACGTTCAGATAGGCGTCGTAGAGCTGCTTCGGGCTGTCCTGCAGCCGCGAATAGGACGGGAACAGGGCCCGGCCCAGCGGCGCGATCATCTCGGCCGTCGGCGTCGTCGCCACGTCGGAGCCGACATAGTAGTGGCCCATGGCCTGACTGTTGGAGATCCGCCCGACGATGATCTCGTCCATCCGCAGGCTGCCGTAATGGCCGATCCAGTAGACCAGCGTCCACATCGAGAACGACCACAGTTCGGGGATCTTGGTGAAGCAGAGCCGCGGCCGATAGGGGTGAAGGACATAGCTGAGCACGATGAACAATATCTGGCCGCCGACGATGCCGGCGACGAGCGCCCAGTAGTTCTGGATCGTCACCGCCAATGTCAGCGTGACGGCGAACTCGCCCACCTTGCGGGCGACACGGAACCAGAACTCCTTGGCGAAGTTCAGTTCCTTCAGGAACAGAACGGTGCCGATATTCTCGAAGCCCTGCGCATAGACCCGCAGCGACAGGACCTGGATCACCGGCACGGCGCGCGGCTCGTCGAAGAAGGCCTCGCCCAGCGGCGCGGCCAGCAGGACACAGGTGCCCAGGATCAGACTCTGGATCACGCCGAGGGTCCAGGCCGAGTCGAAATGCGCGCGCGTCGCGTTTTTGTGGCGGATCAGGGCGAGGTCGGTGCCGACGAGATTGAACAGCTCGATGATGCCGACGACCAGCATGGCCATGGCGACGATGCCGAAATCCTCGGGCACCAGCAGGCGCGCCAGGATAATCGTGCTGACGATGCCGATGCCCTTGATGGTCCAGCGCATCGCGACCATCCAGATCGAGCCCCGGATCATGTGGGGCCGCATCTCGGCTTCCGTTACGGGCTTCGACTCGTCGTCTGGGGTCATCGGAACGCCTGCCTGGCGGCAACAATGATACGCGGGGGCGTCGGCGCCCGCGACCGACGGGGAAAGGGCGGGTCAGCCCGCCATAACGGAATAATGGTAAAGGAACGCCAAATCCAGCCGGATCGCCAGCCCGCGGGCGAACGCGCCGCCGCGCGCCGCTGGCCGGCGTCGCGTTTGCCGGCCCGCCCGGGGCGGGTCAGCGGATATAGGGCGGTGGTTTCTTCTCCGGCGCCTTCTCCTCGTCGTCCGGCGCCGTCATGGCCAGCAGGCCGGTGGTCTTGCCGGTCGGCCCGGCGCCGTCGTTCTTCACGGCCCAGCCGACGAGCAGAACCATGCCGACAATCGAGCCGAGAAAGATGATACCGGCAAGCATATCGTCCTGTTCTCCGTATCCCCGCCATCGCCGATCGGCATGGATGCCAAGCCTGCCCGCCCGGCGCAACGGCCTCGTCGGGACAACCTAACGCAAAACCGCCGCGAACGCCGCCGAACATCCGGCGGCGGCCCCTTCTCCTATGACGGCTCCCGTAACGGCCGGGTTAAGAGCGGCTTCTCCGGCGGCGGCGGCGCCGCTCGCGCCGATGCGCGGACGGGCCGCGACGGCCTGTGACACCGGTCATTTTTTCGATGCGTTAACGATGCGAAAATCATACTTCGGGCCATATCGGGCACGATATCGTGATCGGACGACGGCAGACCGCCGTTCTGCTGGTATAACGGTGTGCCGGCGCCGCTTCTGCCCGGGCCCGCGGCCGGGCCCGGGCAGAAGCGGCGCCGCAGGCGGAGACGGGTTCGCAGATGCGCAGCATCCTGTTGATGATGGCGTTTTTCGTGATGGTGCTGTCAGCCATGAAGATGCCGCATATCGGCGTCATGGTCTGGAGCTGGGTCGCCTTCATGAGCCCGCACCGCGAAGCCTGGGGCGGCACGACGATCTTCGAATTCAACATGATCATCGCCGTCGTCACGCTGGGCGCCTGGCTGGTCTCGCGCGAGCCGCTGAAGGTGGCGAAGACGCCGATCACCTATCTGCTGATCATCTTTGCCCTGCACATGTCGCTCACGACCTACCTGGCCGACTACGAGCGCACGGCCTTGGCCCTCTGGGACCGCACGATGAAGTCCCTGGTGCTGGTGATGGCGATCATGGGCCTGATCAACAGCCGCGTCCGGGTTCACGCCATGATCTGGGTGATCGTCATTTCGCTTGGCTACTGGGCGGTCAAGGGCAGCGGGTTCATGATCCTGTCGGGCGGCAAGTACGCCATCTTCGGCCCGTCCAACACGATGATCAACGACAACAACCACCTGGCCGCGGCGTTGATCATGACGATCCCGCTGATCAACTATCTCCGCCTGCATACCGCGAACAAGTGGATCCGCCTGCTGTTGATCGGGGTCATGTTCATGACCATCTTCGCCGTCATCGGCAGCTATTCGCGCGGCGGGTTCATCGGCCTGACGATGATGGGGCTGGTCTACTGGTGGCGCTCGAAGGGCAAGTTCGTCGGCGCGATGGTGATCGGCCTGGTCGTCATCGTCGGCCTGATGGCGATGCCGCAGAAATACTTCGACCGGATCAACACCATCAAGAGCACCGAAGACGACACCTCGTTCCAGGGCCGGCTGGTGATGTGGGAAACGGCGATCGAGATCGCCCGCAAGAAGCCGCTGACGGGGGTCGGATTCCGATCGTACGAGAAACAGCATATCTTCGAACGCTACAATCCGGGCGGCGGCCGGGCGCGGGCGATCCACAGCATCTACTTCGAGGCCCTGGCCGACCACGGCTATCCCGGATTGATCCTGTTCCTGACGATCGCCTTCGTGACCTGGCGCAACTGCCGCTGGATCGTCAAGCAGACGCGCGGCAGTCCGGAACTGGCCTGGGCGCACGATCTGGGACGCATGATCGAGGTCAGCCTGGCCGGCTATCTGGTCGCCGGCGCCGCGCTGTCGCTGGCCTATTACGACATGTATCTGGCGCTGGTCGCGCTGACGGCGATCGTGCGGTTGCTGGTATCGCAGCAGCTCGGCGCGAAACCGAGACGGATCGTTCATCCGGCGATGGCGCCGACGCCATTGCCGGGCACGGCGCGAACGTCGAGTTAGCTCGCCTTTCTCACCCGCGCGGCGTCGGCCCGCCGGATGACCTCGCCGAACAGCGAACGCTGGCCGCGCGTCGTGGCCTCCCAGTCGAACCGCTCGGCGTAGGCCCGCGTCGCCGGGCGCGCCGGCGGATCGGCGAAAAGGCCGTGGAACGCGGCCGATAGGCCATCGGGCGTCCGCGCCGGCATCAGCCGGCCCGCCGCCGGCGAGGCCACCACCTCCGGCGTGCCCCAGACGTCGGACGCGATCACCGGCGTCCCGCAGGCCATGGCCTCCAGCAGGACGTTGGCCCAGCCCTCGCGGCTGGAGGCTAGCACCAGGGCGTCGGCGGCCGCATAGATCCGCGGCAGGTCGGCATGCGCGACGCCCCCCAGGAACCGCACGCGGTCGGCCACGCCCAACGACTTGGCAAGCCGGACCAGCGGCGCGCGCTCCGGCCCCTCGCCGACCAGCAGGAGGTCGACGTCCGGCAGCGCCGGCAGGGCCCGGACGGCGATGTCGTTGCCCTTGCGCGCGATCAGGGCGCCCACCGACAACAGCGTGCGTCGGTTCAGGCCGAGCGCCCGGCGCGCCGCGGACCGGTCCAGCGGCCGGAACAACGCGAGGTCCACACCGTTGCGCAGCACGGTGACACGGTCGGCGTCGGCGCCAAGCGCGACCAGGCGGTCCTTCAACGCCTGGCAGACGACGATCAGGCCGGCGGCCCGCGACGCGGCCCACTGGATCATCCGCCGGGGCAAGGCGTATTCGGGAATCAGGTTCAGGTCGGTGCCGCGCGCGGTGATCACCACCGGCCGTCCGAAATAGCGTCCCAGAAGGATCGCGGCCACGCCGTCGGGATAGAAGTAATGCGCGTCGATGGCCTGGAAATCATAGCCGTCCCGGCGCTGCCGTTCGAGCGCGCCGCGGCTGAACCGGTAGAGCAGCGCCGGCGCCGCGCTCATGCCGACCTTCGGGATCACCGGATAGCGCGGATGCACGACAGCGAGGCCGTTCCGCCGCTCGCGTTCCGGCGCCGCGGCGTAGCTGGCGTAACGGCCGAACCGGGCCGCGGCCGACGGAAACCACGGCACCGGCGCGACCACCCGGCTCTCGACCCCGCCGCCGGCGACGAGATGCCGCAACCGGTTCTCGACGAAGACGCCATGGGTCGGCTGCGCGGCGTTGGGATAGAGCGTCGAGTAGGTCAGCAGGCGCATGGCCGGCTCGACATATCAGACGGTCCCGGTCCGGTCCATCCCGGCGCCGCGTCGTGGCCCGGCATCGGAATTCACCTTGGCGGAACGGTCCGGCGGCGAGTACAAACCGGCGTCATGACCTTCGTGTTCTCGAAGATCGTCTGGCTGCTGATACAGCCGGCGAACCTGCTGCTGCTGCTGCTGCTGGCCGGCCTGCTGCTGGGCCTGACGCCATGGCGCCGCGCGGGCCGCTGGCTGACCGGCCTGGCGGCGCTGGGCTTTGCCGCAGTCGCCATCCTGCCGATGGGAGACTGGCTAATACAGCCCCTGGAGCAGCGCTTTCCGGCGCCGGACGGACTGCCCGAGCGGGTCGACGGCATCATCGTCCTGGGCGGCGCCGTCGGCGTCGCGGGCACGGTCGCGTATGGCCGGCCGGCGCTTAACGGCCATGCCGAGCGCATGACCGAGTTCATCGCGCTGGCGCGCCGGTATCCCGCGGCCAAGCTGGTCTTCACCGGTGGCGACGCCACCCTGCTGGGCGACGGCAAGGTGACGGAAGCGGACGTCGCGCGGTTTCTGTTCGAGACCATCGGACCGGCGCCCGACCGCGTGATCTACGAATCCGAGTCGCGCAACACCTTCGAAAACGCCATCAACAGCAAGCGGCTGGTGGCGCCGGCGGACGGCGAGCGCTGGCTGCTGGTCACCTCGGCCTTCCATATGCCACGCGCCGTCGGCGTCTTCCGCAAGGCCGGCTGGACGGTCGAGCCCTATCCGGTGGACTACAAGTCGCGGCGCCGGCCGGGCCTGCGGTTCAGCCTGGCCGGCGGGCTCAGCAAGCTGCACTACGCCACACATGAATGGATCGGCATGATCGCCTACCGCCTGATGGACCGCATGGACGAGGTCTTTCCCGGACCCGGCACGGATTCCGTCTGAGCGGAAGTTGCTATAGACTCGGTCGTGATCCTGGCGTTCAGGCGCGTAGCTCAGTGGCAGAGCGCTGCCAGCACATGGCAGAGGTCGAAGGTTCGATTCCTCTCCGCGCCTACCAGATTTTCGGTAAATTCGCGTCAAATCGGGACAGCCTTGCAAGATTGTGCCGATTTGGGACGATCAGACCGGCGGCAGGGCGGCCATTCCCTCTGATCGTGACGGAATCTCTTACAGTCCCATGAAAAATAATTAACGGAAATAAACCTATTTGAAGAACAACAACTTAGTCTCAAGGCGCCAGGCATACACCGGTCCACAGGACATCCACGCGGCCAAGCGTGTGTCGGAATTCTTTACAGATTTTGCTCGACCGTATCGCCTGCGCCTTTCTATCATATTGAAATAAAAGGGAAATTTTTCCTGGCCCGGAACTTGCTGAATACCGGATCGAGGTGTGACCATTCCGTGGCCGGCCGAATTGTCGTTGGTTCCAGTGAGGTGTTTCCGATGCGGACGTTGATCGGATTTGTTGCGGCGGCCGGCCTGGTCGCCGGGGCGGCGTCATCAGCCCGGGCGGCGAACTGGACGCTCGATTTCAACGAGCTCCAGCGTGGCGAAATCGTCAACAACCAGTATGCGTCGGGCATCCCGGGCGCGAGCTCGACCAGTGTCGTGATCAGCGCCGTCGGCGGTATCGACCACTCGAACCTGGCCGTCGCCTTCGACACCAACAACGCCACGACCGGCGCGCCGGGCGGCTACAACGGCGGCGACCCGGACCTGGCGCACCCGTTCCTCAACAGCGGCACGAATTTCGGCAATGTCCTGATCGTTCAGGAACAGGCGAATTACGGCACCCAGCCCTGCGGACCGGGCGGCAGCGCCACCTGCATCGACGATCCGATCATCCCGGACGACGACGTCGGAAGCTGGCTGACCTTCGATTTCGACGATACGCCGGCGCACCTGAAGTCGATCGATTATTTCGATATCGAGGGCTACTACAGTCAGCGGGCCTATCTGAAGATCTTCTACGCCGACGGCTCGCCGATGGTGGCCCAGCAGCTCGCCCCCACCGGCAACCACAAGGTCGGCGTGTTCACCTTCGGCGACCTCGGCAAGAACGTCCGCAAGCTGATCGTCAAGTTCAAGGGCTCGGGCGCCGTCGACAACCTGATGGGCTACGAGAAGATGACGCAGGTGGCCGAGCCGCAGACGCTGGCGATCCTGCTGACCGGCCTGGCCGGACTGGCGCTGAGCCGGCGCCGCCGGCGGCGGAAGGCCTGAACGTCCGTTCGAGAACGGCCTTGCCGGCCCGGCATCGAGAACGGACCGGAAACCGCCGTCGCCTTGGCATGAATTTCGAAAGCACGACTTTCGAAAGAAGTTGGTCCTAGATTGTCGGTCCCGGATTGACGACAGCGTCGCCGCGTGACGTTGGATGACCGGGTCCGGAACCAGGGAATCCCGCATGCTCAGATCCCCGCCTTCGGCATGGCCGCGCGTTTCGGCCGTCATCGTCCCGCTGCTCTGCGGCCTGGCGATGCCCGGGACCGCCATGTCCAACATCACCGATGGCGTCGGCGACCCGGCGGCCGCGAACCTCTACGAGGACGCCGCCATCCGGTTCGGCGACGGCGACTATCCCGGCGCCATCATCCAGCTCAAGAACATTCTCAAGAACCAGCCCGACAACCTGGCCGCGCGCATCCTGATCGGCCGGGCCCACCTGGAGGTCGGCGACGGCGCCACGGCGGAGAAGGAGCTGACCACGGCGCTGCGCGGCGGCGGCGACGAAGCGGCCATCGTCGTGCCCCTGGGCCAGGCGCTGATCCTGCAGCACAAATACGACGAGCTGCTGGACCAGGTCACGACCGGCCTGCGCGGCCCGTCGGTCGAGGAACAGATCCACAGCATGCGCGGCGCCGCCTACATCGCCCTTCGCGACCTGGACGCCGCCGAGCGGGCCTACGCGGCCGCGGCCGGCCTGCGCTCGGGCAGCGCCAACCCGCTGCTGGGACTGGCCGAGGTCGCCATCTTCCGCGGCGACACCGCCGGCGCCCGCGCGCGGATCGACAAGGCGCTGGCGCTCGACCCGGACAACGCCGACGGCTGGAGCCTGGACGGCGATCTGAGACGTAGTCTCGGCGATCTCGACGGCGCCGTCGCCAGCTATGCCAGGGCCGTCGAGATCGAGCCCTATCATCTCGACGCCCGCCGGAACCGGGCGGCGGTGTTGATCGACCTGAATCGTCACGCGGCGGCCCAGGCCGACATCGACTTCGTGCTGGAGCTGCTGCCGCGCGACCCGCAGGTGATCTATTTCAACGCGCTGATCATGGGCGCCGCCGGCGACACGCGCGGCGCCGAGGCCGCGCTGCGCCGGGCGGACAACATCATCCGCGGCTACGACGCCGGCTTCATCCGCGGCCATTTGCCGACCCTGCTGCTGGCGGGCGTGGTCAATTTCGCGCAGCGGGAAATCGGCGACGCCGTGTTCTATCTCGAACACTACCTGACGCTGGAGCCGCAGCATGTCGGCACGCGCCGGATGCTGGCCTCGCTGTACATGACGCGCGGTGACAACGACCGCGCCGTCGGCGTGCTGCGCCCCATCGGTGGCCCGCAGACGCAGAACGCCCGGGTGCTGGCGCAGTTCGGAACGGCCCTGATGCGCAACGGCGAGCATGCCGAGGCCAGCGCCGTCTTCGACCGGGCCATCGCGCTGGCGCCGGACATGGCGCAGCTCCGCACGCGGCAGGCCCTGAACGAAATCGCGGCCGGGCGGCCGGACCAGGCGATCGCCGGCCTGGAAGCGGCGCTGGCCCGCGAACCCGACTCCATGCAGCACGCCATGATGCTGGGCCTGATGCAACTGAGACGCGGCGAGTACGACCAGAGCCTGGCCATCGCCGAAGAGCTGCAAGCCCGCCACCCGGACAATCCGTTCGGCCTGAACCTGGCCGGCGCGGCGCTCTGGGGCAACGGCGCGGAAGACGCCGCCCGGCGCAGCTTCGAGGCGGCGACGGCGATCGATCCGGACTATGTGCCGGCACATATCAACCTGGCGAAGCTGGACGTCCGCGGCGGCGATCTCGACGCGGCCGAGACCCGCCTGCTGTCACTGGTCGACCGGGACCTCGGGGAGAACGGCCCGCTACGCGCGCTCGCCAGCATCGCCGAGCGCCGGGGCAGGCTGGACGACGCCATCCGCTGGCTGCAGCGCGTCCGCCCGGCACCGGAGGACGGCCCGCGGGTGCAGGTCCAGTTGGTCGACCTGCATATCCGGGCCGGGAACGACCGGGCGGCGCTGCATCTCGCCCGCAGCCTGGAGGCGAGCAATCCGGAAAACCTGGCCGTGCTGGAAGCCGTCAGCCGCGCGGCGCTGGCCGGTGACGAGATCGACATCGCCATTCTGAAGCTGCGCCGGATGATGGATGTCGCCCGGGAATCGCCATCGGACCTGAACCGGATCGCCCGGCTGCAGCAGCGGGCCGGCGACAACAGGGGCGCCTACAACAGCCTCAGCCGCGCGGTGTTCGTCGATCCGGCCTACCTGCCGGCGCAGGCCAGCATCACCCGCCTCGAAGCCGGCATGGGCCAGATCAACGAGGCGCTGGCGCGCGCCAACAACATCCGCGCCATGCATCCCGAGCTGGCGACGGGCGACCTGCTGGCGGGCGACGTGCTGATGCGGGCCAACCGGCCGGCGGAAGCCGCCGCCGCCTACGCGCGCGGGCTGGAAAAGCAGGAAGACGGCATGCTGCTGCTGCGGCTGTACCTGGCCCGCCGGGATGCCGA
>JANQKO010000344.1 GCA_028281075.1 Alphaproteobacteria bacterium
TGTTGTTTTTCAACGGGTTGCGATGCCGCTGGATGCTGGCCTGCGCCAGCATGACGGCTTCTTTTGGGTCGTGAGTAATTCATTCACACGCTCTGAGGAAGCCCCGATAGGGGCTGTCTCGAAGGATGGTCAGCCGCGATATCGGATCATTTCAACAGCCTGCTAGATGTCAGGCGTATAGAACCGACTCGCTTCGGCGAAGCCGATGATCGGCGCGCGGATCGTGCCGTCCGCCAGCGGCTCGCCACGCACCGGATCGACGGCTTGGATGTCGTAATCCGGCCGCCCGGCGTCCAGTCCGGAGACGATAACGTCGAAGGTCGCGGCGCGACCGCCGCGTGGGACGAACCAGTGAATGTTGTCACGGTCGGGGCTGATCGTCGAGACCTCGCCGACCCCGATCGTCGCGTCCAGGGACGGGCGGATGACGATGGTCCCGACCTCGTCCCGCACCCGGTCGTAGTTGCGCACCCTGAACGCGCCCTCGACGACCAGATGGGCCGACACCATGTGGCGGTGGGCATGCGGCGTGACGACGTTGTCCGGCGCGAAGCCGAACCAGGCCGTGGCGTAGCGCAACTCGCGCCGCGCGCCCGACCCGTCACGAAACCGGATCATGCGCTTCATCGGATAGCTCGGCAGCGCCCGGCCGGCATACCGGCTCTCGGCGCCGTCGATCTCGGCCAGAAGCTGCGGCAGGTCCACCGCCGACGCCAGCCGGGCGACCTCGGCGCGCCATTCGGCCGGCGATATCTCGCCGCCCGCCAGCGCCCGGGCGATGTCGTCCTGCGCCGCGATCCAGCGCGCCGATGGCCGGTTCACCGCGGCCCGGGCGGTGGCGCACTCGGCCAGCAGGGCGTAGGCCGGAAACGCGGACAGGACCTGCCCGATGAATTGGCGGCGATGGATTCCGGTCATCCGGTCCCCCGATCGATGGCGTTCGGGACATGTCCTACCCGCGGAATGCGACGAATTGAAGGCGGGGCCGGCGCCGGCCGCTGGCGGCCCGACCGAAACAATTGAAACAATCAGGCGCGTCGCCGGAAACATGACGGAAACGACAGCAACGTTAGCGTAATCAGGTTTCCCGATCATCGTCACCGTCACGGGATGCCGGCCGCCAATGACTCCCGAACAGATCGCCATTGTGCAGGAGAGCTTCCGGACCATCGCGCCGATCAGGGAAGCCGCCGGCGCGCTGTTCTACGAGCGGCTGTTCACGCTCGACCCGGCGCTGCGGAAGCCGTTCCGGCGCGACCTGGGCGACCAGAGCCGCGAGCTGCTGAACGTGATCGGCCAGCTCGTCGACGCGCTCGACGAGCCCGACGACGTCCTGCCGGCGGCCCGGCGTCTCGGCGCGCGCCATGCCGGCTATGGCGTGACGCCGGCGGACTACGACACCCTCGGCGAGGCGCTTCTCTGGACGCTGGCCCTGATCCTGGGCGACGATTTCGACGACGAGACCCGGACGGCCTGGACCGCGGCCTACGCGCTGCTGTCCGCCGCCATGCGCGAGACGCCGGACGACGCCCCGGTCTGACCGGGGCCGGCCGGCGCGGCGGGGTTGACAGAACCCGCGGCGGGCTTTCGAATTGATCTGCCATCAAAGCAAATAGAAACAAACAGTCGTTCGGGAGGACGTTGACGATGTTCAGCTCACATCTCAAACGCGCAAGCTTCGGCCTTGCCGCCGCCGGCATACTGGCGGCCGCGAGCATCGGCGCGCAGGCGCAGCAGAAAGAAATCAAGATCGGCGTGATCTACGACTATACCGGCCCGCTGGCGGCCGGCGGCTCCAGCCTGCAGGCGCTGGGCGCGAAGATCGTGATCGACTACTTCAACAGCCAGGGCGGCGTCGAGGGCTACAAGATCAACGCCATCTACGCCGACGCCCAAAGCAAGCCCGACGTCGCCATCAACGAGGCGGTGCGCCTGATCGAGCAGGAAAACGTCGACATGCTGCTCGGCTTCTACTCCAGCGCCCAGTGCGTGCCGGTCTCGGCCAAGGTCGATGCGCTGAAGAAGT
The DNA here is from genome assembly GCA_028281075.1 of Alphaproteobacteria bacterium. GTDB lineage: Bacteria > Pseudomonadota > Alphaproteobacteria > JANQKO01. The sequence continues at coordinate 2,027 of JANQKO010000344.1, forward strand.
TCATGTGGATCACCACCTGCATCTCGCCGGCCGTGCTGAAGGACCGGAACCTGAAATACGTCTTCCGGGCACAGCCGCATGGCGGCCTGTTCGGCCTGCAGTCGCCGGAGTTCCTGGCCCATTACGCCAAGGACAGACTCGGCATCGAGCCGGGCGACCTGAAGGTCGCCATCATCCACGAGGACGGCGCCTATGGCAGCGGCGTCGCCGGCGGCAACAAGGCCGGCGCCAAACAGCAGGGCTTCAAGGTGGTCCTGAAGGAAGGCTATTCGGCAACCGCGCCGGATCTGTCCTCGCTGGTCACCAAGCTGAAGCGGGCCCGGCCGGACGTGATCCTGCATACCGGCTACAATCCCGACATCACGCTGTTCCTGCGCCAGGCGCGCGAACTCGGCCTGCGCTTCAAGGCGCTGGTCGGCCACGGCGCCGGCTACGGCGTGCCGGACAAGCTGTTCGACGCCTTCGGCAAGGACGCGAACCACATCTTCAACGTCGATCCGGTGTCGATCTGGCTGGTCAGCCCCGAGGTCCTGGAGCCGGGCCTGCCGGACATCACGCGCATGGTCGGCGAGCAGTACAGGAAGGCCGAGCCCGACACCAAGGAGTTCTCGGCCCATGTCGGCATGGCGGCCAGCAACTCCTACGTCTTCTTCTCCGACGTGCTGCCGCGCGCGATCAAGAAGTATGGCGGCATCGACGCCGATTCACTGCGCCAGGCGGCGCTGGAGACCGACATCCCGGTCGGCGGCACGCTGATGGGCTACGGCGTCAAGTTCAATCCGCCCGAGCACGAGATGGCCGGCCAGAACGACCGCGCCTCGCCGGTGATCGTGCAGTATATCGACAACAAGGCGCATATCGTCTGGCCGAAGGCGCTGCAGTCCCTCGATCCGGTGCTGCCGCTGCCGAAGGACTCGCCCTATGCCAAGTAACCGCGCCGGCCCGTCCGGTCCGGACACGCGACCGCCACGGTAATGGCGGACGCCATACTGACCGTCGAAGCGCTGACCAAGCGCTTCGGCGGTTTCACCGCGGTCGACGAGGTGTCGTTCACCGTCGGCCAGGGTGAGATCCTCGGCCTGATCGGGCCGAACGGCTCGGGCAAGAGCACGATCTTCAACATGATCGCCGGCCTGCTGCGGCCGACCGCCGGCACGATCCGGTTCCAGGGACAGTCGGTCGGCGGTTTCAGCCCGAACCGGATCTGCGCGCTCGGCATCGGCCGCACCTTCCAGATCCCGCGGCCGTTCCACAAGCTGTCGATCCTGGAGAACGTGGCCGTCGCCGGCTATTTCGGCCAGGGCCGCCGGGTCGGCAAGGCGGAGGCCTGGGAGACGGCGGCGCGCGCGCTCGACATGGTCGGCCTCGCCCATGGCGACCATGCCTCGGTCGACACGCTGGGCGCGGCCGGCCTGAAGAAGCTGGAACTGGCCCGGGCGCTGGCGACCAACCCGACGCTGCTGCTGGCCGACGAGAGCCTGGGCGGTCTCGACGAAAGCGAGATGGACCAGGCGGCCGACATGCTGGAGCGCATCCGCCGCGAGATGGGCATCACCATCATCTGGGTCGAGCACATCATGGGCGTGCTGATGCGCGTCGTCGACCGGGTCATGGTGCTGGACCACGGCGAGCTCATTTCCGAAGGCCTGCCGGCCGACGTGGCGCACGATCCCAAGGTGATCGAGGTCTATCTCGGCACCGACGCCGGCGAGGTGCAGGCCAGTGTCGGGGCGGCGGGCTAGGGTGTCCGTGTCCGCGTCGCCCCGGTCGCCGTACCCGGGCCTGTCCCGAAGGACGCGTATGTCGGAAGAATGGCCAGGGGGGTGCCATGCTTGAGTTGCGGAACGTGGATGCCGGCTATGGCGCCTTTCAGGCGCTGTTCGACGTCAGCCTGGACGTCGCGGCCGGCGAGGCCGTGGCGGTGATCGGCCCGAACGGCGCCGGCAAGACGACGCTGATGCGGCTGATCTCGGGCCTGATCCCGGTGCGCGCCGGCCGGGTGGTTATGGAAGGCCAGCCGCTCGACGAGGTCAAGCCGCACACCATCGTCGAGCTCGGCATCGCGCACGTGCCGGAAAACCGCCGGCTGTTCCCGCGCATGACGGTCGAGGACAACCTGCGCATGGGCGCCTTCGCCAAGACGGCCCGGGCGCGTTTCCGCGAGCGCCTGGATTACATTTACGAGCTGTTCCCCCGGCTGAAGGAACGCCGCGCGCAGCTTGCCGGCACCATGTCGGGCGGCGAGCAGCAGATGTGCGCCATCGGCCGGGCGCTGATGTCGGGACCGAAGCTGCTGTTGATGGACGAGCCGTCGGCCGGCCTGGCGCCCGTCGTGGTGCAGCAGGTGTTCGGGCTGGTCCGGCGCATCCGCCAGGAAGGCTATACCGTGCTGATCGTCGAGCAGAACGTGCAGCAGGTGCTGCAGGTGGTCGACCGCGCCTACCTGCTGGAGGCCGGCACGCTGAGGTCCAGCGGCACGGCCGACGAGCTGCTGGCCAGCGAAAGCGTGCGCAAGGCGTATATGGGCGTTTGAGGGGGACGCGATCCGTGGACACCATCTTCGACATCTACCTGCTGGAAGCACTGATCAACGGCCTGCTGTTCGGCGGGGTGCTGGCGCTGCTGTCGCTGGGCCTGAACCTGATCTTCGGCGTCGTTGACGTGGTCTGGATCTGCTACGCCGAGGTCGTGATGTTCGGCATGTACGCGATCTTCTGGCTGCACGGCGTCTACGACCTGCCGATCGTGCTGGCCGCCCTGCTCGCCATCATCGGCACGGGCGCCATGGGTTTCCTGGTGCACTTCCTGGTGATCTCGCCGATCCTCGGCTCCGCGCCCATCAACCAGCTCCTGGCCACGGGCGGGCTGCTGTTCTTCCTGCAGAGCTTCGCGACGCTGCTGTGGGGCATCGAGTTCCGCAATATCGGCCTGCGCCTGCCGGTGCTGCAATGGGGCGAGCTGTTCTTCAGTTATGCCCGCCTGCTCGCCTTCGGCATCGCCGTGATCGGCATGGCGGCGATCTATCTGTTCCTGACCCGGACCTATATGGGCACGGCGATCCGGGCGATCTCGCAGGACCGCGAGATCATGACGCTGATGGGCGTGGACTCGCGCAAGGTCTATCTGGTGACCTCCGTGGTCGGCGGCAGTCTCGCCGGCCTCGCCGCCAGCCTGCTGGTGCTGCAGTATGACGTGCATCCGTTCGTCGGCCTCAGCTTCGGGCCGATCACCTTCGTGATCTGCGTGATGGGCGGGCTCGGCAATATGGTCGGCGGCTTCATCGCCGCCTTCATCCTGAGCGAGGTGATCTCGATCGGCGGCTTCTACGCCGAGCTGGAATGGGGCTACGTCGCCGCCTTCGTGCTGTTCATCATCGTCATGTTCATCCGGCCCGAGGGCATCCTGGGGAAGAAGTCATGACGGCGATCCCGCAGGATACCCCGGTCCGCCGCCTCGAACGGCGGCACGTCGCCGCCGCCATCGTCGCCATCGCGCTCGTCAGCGTGCCGATCCTGAAGACGCAGTCGGAATGGTTCGCCTATCCGATGCACATCATGGTGCTGATCATGATCTGGTCGCTGGCCTATACGAGCTGGTCGCTGATGGGCCGGTTCGGGCTGGTCTCGCTGGGCCATGGCGCCTTCATGGGCATCGGCGCCTATGTCACGGCGCTGTTGTGGAACTATGCCGGCCTGACGCCCTGGCTCGGCATTCCGATCGCGCTCGCCACCGTGGCGCTCGTCGCCTTCATCGTCGGCTATCCCTGCTTCCGGTTCCGCATCGTCGGCCATTACTTCGCGCTGGTGACGCTGGCGCTCAGCGAGATCGTGCGCCAGGTGATCATGGCGACGCGCGACTATACCGGCGGCTCGCTGGGCTTCACGCCGACGCCGCACGGCGACGGCTTCTCGCTCTACGCGCTGCAATTCTCCGACCGCGCGGTGTTCTACTACATCGCCTTCGTCGCCTGGGTCTTCGGGCTCTGGGTCTGGCGGCGGGTCGACCGCTCCATGGACCGCTATGCGCTCGACGCCATCTCCGAGGACGAGGACGCCTCGGCCGCGGCCGGCGTCCGGGTCACGCGCGAGAAGCTGAAGATCACCATCCTCAGCGCCGTGCTGACCGGACTCGCCGGCATTCTCTACATGCAGTACCAGCAATTCATCTCGCCCGACACGGTCAGCGGCATCGCCATCTCGCTGCAGATCGTCTTCGCCGTGGTGGCGGGCGGCATCTACGTCATGCTCGGGCCGACCGTGGGCGCGGTCATCACGATCCTGCTGGCGGAAAGCCTGCGCGTCGCCATCGGCACCACCATGGTCGGTCTCGACACCACGATCTACGGCCTGCTGCTGGTGCTGTTCATCATCTTCCTGCCGAAGGGCGTGCTCGGCGGCATCCTGGAATGGTGGCGGAACCGCGCCGCCGCCGGCCGCGAACGAGCCGATCGGGCCTAGCCGCATGGCCTTGTCCACGGCGGAGATCGACACCCACCGGCAACGGATCGCCGACGACGGCTATACCGTGGTCGAAAACGCGATCCCGGCCGACCTCGTCGCCGGCCTGCGGGGCGCGCTGGACGAGATGGAGGCGCGGCGCGGGCTCGGCTATGCCAAAACCGGGTTCGAGGGCCGGAAGACGCTGCGGATCTACAACCTGCTGGCCCACGGCGCTTTGTTCCGGCGGATCCCGATCCACGAGAACACCCTGCCGATCGCCGAGGCCGTGCTGGACGACGGCCTGCAGCTCTCCTCCCTGTCGGCGATCGTGCTCGGCCCCGGCCAGGAGGCCCAGCCGCTGCATGCCGACAGCCAGATGATCCCGCTGCCCCGACCGCATCCGACGATCTCGTTGAACGTGATGTGGGCGCTGACCGACTTCACCGAGGCCAATGGCGCGACCCGCGTCGTGCCGGGCAGCCACCGGTTCGATCACGCGCCGGCCTATGACGGCGGCCATGCGACCATCGCCGCCGAGATGCCGGCCGGCAGCGTCATGTTCTTCGACAGCGCGCTCTGGCACGGCGGCGGCGCCAACCGCACCGACGCCCGGCGCTACGGCATCGCCTGCTACTACTGCGCCGGCTGGATCCGGCCGCAGGAGAACCAGCAGCTCGGCATCCCGCGCGAGCTGGCCGCGACCTTCCCCCGGCGCCTCAAGCAGCTCTGCGGCTACGGCGTCTACAAGGGCATCTACGGCCACGTCGAGAACCGTGATCCCATCGAGCTGCTGGGCGAGCCGCGCGCCGGCATGATGGTCTGGGAAGCGAGCGACAAGGCCGCGGCCAAACGTTAGCCCGGTCTCGTTGTCAAGCCGTCGGCGGCAGCGCGCCGTCGGCGATGGCCCGTTCGCCACGCTGCAGCAGCGCGCGGAAGCCGCCGCCGTCGATGTTGGAGCCGCAGATGATCAGGCCGACGCGCCTGCCGGCCAGCCGCGCGCGCAGGGGGCCGAAGGCGCCGGCGACGGCCGCGGCGGCGGCCGGCTCGACCGCCAGCTTCATGTCGGTGAACAGCATGGCGATGGCCGCCGTCATCTCGTCGTCGCTGACCAGCACCACGTCGTCGAAGTTCCGGCGGCAGGTCTCGAAGGCATAGGGCGTCGTCATCGGCGGCCCCAGGCTGTCGGCGATGGTCTCGACCTTGTCCAGCGTCTGCGGCGCGCCGGCCTCGATGCTGCGGCGCATGACGTTGGCGCCCTCGGGCTCGACGCCGTAGACGGCGCAGTCCGGATGCAGCAGCTTCGCGGCGCTGGCGACGCCGCTCGACAGCCCGCCGCCGCCGACGGCGACCACGACGGCATCCAGCGCGCCGGCGTCCTCGAACAGCTCCAGCGCCACGCCGGCCGTCGCCAGCGTCACCGGCGGCCCCTCGAAGGGATGGATGAAGAACCGGTTCTCGGCCGCCTCGAGCTCGTGCGCGCGGGCAAACGCCGTCGGCCCGTCCGGCTCGATCAGCACTTCCGCGCCATAGGCCTCGGCCGCGGCGACGCGGGCCGGGTTGGCCGACGCCAGCATCACCACCTTGGCGTCCGCGCCGATCACCGAGGCGGCATAGGCCGACGCGATGGCATGGTTGCCGGCGCTGACCGCGGTAATGCCCATCGGCCGGTCGGCCAGCAGCAGCCGGTTCACCGCGCCGCGCGCCTTGAAGGTGCCGGTGCGCTGGAACAGTTCCAGCTTCAGCACGACCCGGGCGTCGACGCCGAGATAGGCCGCGACCCGCCGGCCCGTCCAGTTGGCCACGGGCGTCCGTTCCGTGTAGGGCGCCAGCCGGGCATGGGTCTCGCGCATGGCCGCCAGGGTCGGTGGCGTGTAATCGATTTCCGTCATGGGCAGGCACTTTCGGCCGCCCGCCGGCCCGCCGTCAAGATGCCGGCCGTGGACCGGCCGCGCGCGGCGTTGGCCGGGGTTGATCCGGCCGCCGCCGTCACCATGTCCGCGGGGCGGTACCTGCGCGGACGAGGGAAGCGACATGCCGAGCGATCACGCCCACCATACCGGCCAATGTCTCTGCAGCGCCGTGCGCTACGTCGTGCGCGGGCCGCTGACCGACCCGCATGCCTGCCATTGCGGGCAGTGCCGCCGGCAGAGCGGTCATTTCGTCGTCGGCACCGAGGCGAAGCGCGCGGATTTCACGCTGACGGAAGCGCGCGGGCTCGCCTGGTACCGCGCGTCGGACCGGGCCCGGCGCGGTTTCTGCCGCGACTGCGGCTCGGTGCTGTTCTGGGACGACGGCGGCGCCTTCGTCGGCATCAATGTCGGCAGCCTCGACCAGCCCACCGGCCTGACGCTCGCGCGGCACATCTTCGTCGATGACAAGGCGGACTATTACCGGATCGACGACGACCTGCCGAAGTTCGCCGGCCCGGCGACGCCAATGCCGGCGTAGCGCGGCGGCGGCCCGGCCTCATCCCCCGTCGGTGACGCTGAAGGCGCCGCTGGCCCGGACGATGTTGCGGCCCTCGACGCTCAGATAGCAGTTCGCGAAGGCGAGCCGCCGGCCGATGCGGTGGCTGTCGCAGACCGCCTCGATCCAGTCGCCCAGCCGCCCGGCGCCGAGAAAGTCCACCGACAGGCTGGCCGTCAGCAGGCGCGCCGGCGGGTCCTGGCTCCAGGACATGGTCTTGCCCAGCACGATATCGGCGAACGAGACCAGCAGCCCGCCATGCACGATGCCCCGGCGGTTGCAATGATAGTCCCGCGCCCATAGGCCGAAGACGGGCCCCGCCGCGCCGTCCTTCTGGTAGAGCGGGCCGATCCGGTCGAGGAACGGGCTCGGCTCGTCATAGGGCCGGAAGCCCGGCGGCGGATCGTCCATCTCCGAGGTCATCGCGCGTCACGCGCCGGTATCCTGGCCATGAACGGCGCCCTTTCTCCATAAGAACAAAACATGATCATTGACAAATCGAAACAAACCATGAACTAATGACTCTCGAAAAGCCCGGCGCACGGTCGGCGTTGCGGCGGCGGCGAAGCCCCGCCCCGGCAGCCGAACCCCGCGATCCGGGCTTTTGATTTCCGGTTGGACAACGCCATGCCGAACAGCGCCCCGCCACCCCGGCCCCTATTCGTCCGGCAGGGGCGTCGGATTGCCGTCGTCGTCGATGGCGACGTAGACGAACGTGCCTTCCGTGACCTTGATCTCGTCGGCGGCGTCGCGGCGGTTGACGATGGTCTCGATCTGCACGGTCACCGAGGTCCGGCCTGTTTTAACGACATGGGCATAGAGGCTGACCAGATCGCCGACATGGATCGGCCGGTGGAAGGTCATGGCCTCGACGGCGACGGTGACCAGACGGCCCCTGGTCGCCCGGCCGGCGGCGACGGCGCCGGCGATGTCCATCTGGCTCAGGACCCAGCCGCCGAAGATGTCGCCGTTGGCGTTGGCATCGGCCGGCATCGGCACGGTGCGCACGACGGGCTCGCCGCGAACCGGGCCTTGACGGGATGTGGGAGAATCACGCATGTCGGTAGCCATGTTTCCCGATATCTGTACCAGATTTTGAGGTTTTGCTAACTGCCAATACTTTATCATGCGGCGCGTATGGTTAATTCGGTGCGCCAGTCATACATCCCGCGTCAACCCGTTCGACCCGGTAGGACATGAACGACAAACCTGTGAACGACCTGTTCGAGACCGCGTCCGGCGGCCGAGGCGACTATTCCGCCAAGGACATCGAGGTCCTGGAAGGATTGGAGCCGGTGCGCCGCCGGCCCGGCATGTATATCGGCGGCACCGACGAGCGGGCGCTGCACCACCTGGCCGCCGAGGTGCTGGACAACGCCATGGACGAGGCCGTGGCCGGCCATGCCAGCCGCATCGAGATCGAGCTCGGCGCCGACGGCGCGCTGTCGGTGTTCGACAACGGCCGCGGCATTCCGGTCGACCCGCATCCCAAGTTCAAGAACAAGTCGGCCCTGGAAGTGATCCTGACGACGCTGCATTCCGGCGGCAAGTTCTCGGGCGACGCCTACCGGACGGCGGGCGGCCTGCATGGCGTCGGCATCTCCGTGGTGAATGCGCTGGCCGAGCGGCTGACGGTCGAGGTGGCGCGCGACCGCAAGGTCTGGACCCAGGACTACCGGCGCGGCAAGCCCATGGGCAAGCTGACGCACGCCGGCGCCGCCCCGAACCGCCGCGGCACCAAGGTGGTCTTCCTGCCCGATCCCGAGATCTTCGGCGCCTCGGCGCAGTTCCGCCCGGCCCGCCTCTACACCATGGCGCGCTCCAAGGCCTATCTGTTCCGCGGCGTCGAGATCCGCTGGAAATGCGCCAGGGAGCTGATCGCCGCCCGGGACGAGACGCCGTTCGAGGCCGTGCTGCATTTCCCCGACGGGCTGCAGGATTTCCTGGCCAACAGCCTGAACGGCGCCGAGACCGTGACGCCGACGCCGTTCGCCGGCCGGGCCGGCCTGAACGGCGAGGATACCGCCGGCGAGGTCGAATGGGCGATCCACTGGCCGGTGGCCAGCGACGGCTGGGTGCGATCCTACTGCAACACCGTGTCGACACCCGAAGGCGGCACGCACGAGGCTGGGCTGCGGGCGGCGCTGACAAAGGCGCTGAAGGCCTATGGCGAGTTGACCAACACCCGCAAGGCCGGCCAGATCGCCGCCGACGACGTGCTCGGGCCGGCGGCGGCGCTGCTGTCGCTGTTCCTGCCCGACCCGCAGTTCAGCGGCCAGACCAAGGAGAAGCTGTCGAACCCGGAAGCGACCCGGCTGGTCGAGAACGTCATCCGCGACCATTTCGACCACTGGCTGTCGGGCGATCCGGTCAGCGCCAACAAGCTGCTCGCCTGGGCCGTCGAGCGCGCCGACGAGCGCCTGCGCCGGCGCCAGGAGCGCGAGGTCAGCCGCAAGACCGCGTCGCGCAAGCTGCGCCTGCCGGGCAAGCTGGCCGACTGCTCGCGCGGCGCCGCCGACGGCACCGAGATCTTCATCGTCGAGGGCGATTCCGCCGGCGGCTCGGCCAAGCAGGCCCGCGACCGCCGGACCCAGGCCGTGCTGCCCCTGCGTGGCAAGATCCTGAACGTCGCCAGCGCCGGCAGCGCCAAGCTCGCCGGCAACCAGGAGCTCTCGGACCTGATGCAGGCGCTCGGCTGCGGCACCGGCACCCGCTACCGCGACGGTGACCTGCGCTACGACAAGGTCATCATCATGACCGACGCCGACGTCGACGGCGCCCATATCGCCTCGCTGCTGATGACCTTCTTCTACCGCGAGATGCCGGAGCTGATCCGCAACGGCCATCTGTTCCTGGCCCTGCCGCCGCTCTACCGCCTGACCCAGGGCGGCAGGACGGTCTATGCCCGCGACGACGCCCACAAGGACGAGCTGCTGGAGACCGCGTTCAAGGGCCGCGGCAAGATCGATGTCGGCCGCTTCAAGGGCCTGGGCGAGATGCTGCCGGCGCAGCTTCGCGACACCACCATGAAGCCCGGCAACCGCACGCTGCTGAAGGTGGTGATCCCGGAGGACGAGGTCCGCGACACCGACAGCCTGGTCGAGCAGTTGATGGGCCGCAAGCCGGAGCTGCGCTTCCAGTACATCCAGACGCACGCCCGCTTCGTCGAAGACATCGACGTTTGAGGCCGCGGCCGTCCGGTGGCACCCGAGCACCTCGCCATCGTCTTCGCCGCGTTCCTCTTCGCCGCCGTCGTCAAGGGCACGACCGGCCTCGGCTTCTCCACCGCCTGCCTGCCGATCCTGGCCATGACCATCGGCCTGAAGGCGGCGCTGCCGCTGCTGATCATCCCCTCGCTCGCCAGCAACGTCGTGGTGATGCGCGATGCCGGGCATTTCACCGAGACCGTGCGGCGGTTCTGGCCACTGTTCCTCGGCGCGCTGCCCGGGCTCGCCGTCGGCCTCTGGCTGCTGACCTGGGTCGACCAGGCCCATGCCGGCGCCGTGCTCGGCCTGGTGCTGATCGGCTATGGCGCCTTCACGCTCGCCAATCCGCATCTGCGGCTGCCGCCGCGCCTCGTCCGGCCGCTCGCCGTGCCGACCGGGCTGTTGACCGGCACCGTGAACGGGCTCACCGGCTCGCAGGTGATGCCGGTGCTGCCCTATCTGCTGGCGCTCGGCCTCGACCGGGACCGCTTCGTGCAGGCGATCAACTGCTCGTTCACCTTCTCCAGCCTGATCATGGCGGTCGGCCTGTCGCGCATCGGCCTGATGACCGTCGAGACGGCCGTCGTCTCGGCCTTCGGCCTGGTCGCCGTGGTGACCGGCGTCGAGCTCGGCGGCCGCCTGCGCCGCCGCCTCTCGCCCGAGCGGTTCCGCCGCATCGTGCTCTGGCTGCTGATCGCGCTCGGCGCCCTGTTGGCCACCAAGCCGGTTCTGTTGACGGACTGATCCGACGCCCGCCGTCGCATGGGTTGCCGGCACTACCCGCCAACGATATAGTTGCCTGCATTGACACGTCTTCAATGCAGGCATTACCATGGGCCAGCTTACGGTAAGGAATGTCGATGACCGCGTCATACGTGCCCTGAAACGGCAGGCGGCGGAACATGGCCGCTCGGCCGAAGCGGAACACCGGGAAATTCTCCGGATGGCGCTGGTCGACGAAGACAGGACACGGGCAAGCTTTATCGAGCGCACGGCGGCATTGCGCGACCGCTTCCGGTCATCCGTCGACAGCGCCGACGTCATCCGTGCCGACCGGGATCGCGGTCGCCATACATGACCGGCTTCGTCATCGATGCCAGCGTCGCGGTGAAGTGGTTCATGACCGAGAACGGCTCGGACGCCGCCGTTCGCCTGTTGTTGGCGGACCAGCCCCTGATGGCGCCCGAACTGATCTACACGGAAGTCGCCAATGCGCTCTGGGCGGCAGTGCGGCGCGGCGACATGACATCCGATGGATTGCGCGAAGCCATCGACGCGCTAACCGCCGGCCCGGTCAGCACGTCGGTGGCGACGAAGCAGCTCATCGGCGCGGCGGCGCGTCTCGCCGTCGATCTGGCGCATCCGGTCTATGACTGCCTCTATCTGGCCCTGGCCCTGCACGAGCAGCGCCCCGTGGTAACGGCGGACCGACGCTTCCACGACGTTGTCCATCGTCATCCCTATCTTTCGGACAGGATTCGGCATCTGGAAAATCTGACCTGAGCGTCCGAAGCTATGGATTGTTCGCCGGTGACTTGCCGTCGGGCCGCATGCTGTTAGGCTGGTCTTGATGGCTTGTCGGGGCGGAGGCGCGCATGACCCGGGACTATGATCGGTCGGCCGAGGATATCGGCAACATCGTTGGCCTGGAGCACGTCAACGTTCGCGTGCCGGATCAACGGCTTGCGACCTTGTTTTACGTCAGCGGCCTGGGCCTGACGCGTGATCCCTACCTGGTCACCGGCGTCGCCAACATGTGGATCAATGTCGGCCGCAGCCAGTTCCACCTGCCGACCGGCGCGCCGCAGCGGCTGCGCGGCCGGACCGGGCTGGTGCTGCCCGACCTCGACGCGCTGGAACGGCGCCTCGCGGCCGTGCGCGAGCCGTTGGCGGAGACCGAATTCGGCTACGAGGCCGGCCCCGGCCGGATCGACGTCACCTGCCCCTGGGGCAACCGCGTCCGCTGTCACGCGCCCGACGCCCGCTTCGGGCCGATCACGCTGGGCATGGCCTATGTCGAGCTGGACGTGCCGGTCGGCGCGGCGGGCGGCATCGCCCGGTTCTACGACCGGCTCCTGAACGCGCCGGCCGAGGCCGGCGAGGCCGACGGCGCGGCGGCGGCCCTGGTGGCGGCCGGGCACCGGCAGTCGCTGGTCTTTCGCGAGACCGACGCGGCCCCGCCGGCCTATGACGGCCATCACCTGCAGATCTACGTGGCCGATTTCTCGGGCCCGCACCGCAGGCTCGGCGAACGCGGCCTCGTCAGCGAGGAAAGCAACCGGCATCAGTACCGCTTCCGGCACATCGTCGATCCGGACAATGGCGACCTGCTGTTCGAGCTCGAGCACGAGGTGCGGTCGATGACGCATCCGCTCTACGCCCGGCCGCTCGTGAACCGCAATCCCGCGCAAACCAACAACGCCTTCGCCCCCGGTCACGAGGACTGGCCCTGGGCGATGCCGCACGCGGACTGAACGCTGTTTGAAAACGGGCCGGCGGGGCCATTCTCAAACCGACCTCCTGCACACGGCGGGTTTGCGAAAATGTGAACAGTGATTATGTGATGATTGTTACAGCCGGCGGGAAATCCGGGGCGCAAAAACGTATATCAGGCGTGGGGACCGGTAACGACATCAGGTGACGGACATGAAACCCGCATTCTCCCTGTTCGGACCCGCCGCCGCGACGGTCGCCGTCCTGGCGCTCGCGGCCTGTCAGAACAGCTCGGCCACCCGTCTCAGCTACGTTGACACCAATCCCGGCTACAGCCGGTCGATCGTGCAATACGCCGCCTCCGGCGCGGCCATGCCGCTGGAAGTGCGCGGCGCCACGCCCGGCATTCCGGCGCCGGCGGTCGCGGCCGGGATGCGGCTGCCGGGCTGGTTCGAGCCGAAGCCCTTCGCGCTGGCGCCGGTCGAATCCGCGCCCAGCGGCAACTACCGCGTGGTCGTGGTGATCAACCCCGACCGCCCCGTCGGCGCCCGCAGCGTCTGCGGCGACGCCGGCGGCATCGGCACCGCCCCCGGGCCGGAGCTGAAGCTGCAGGCGGCGTTCTGCGCCGGCGGCGAGGTGCTCAGCCAGGCGACGGCCTTCGTGCCGAACACCCAGGCCGGCACGCCCGCCTTCCAGGATGCGTTGAACCAGATCACACTGGCCCTGTTCCCGTCGCGCAACCCCATCTTCGACGATGACCGGCGGCCCAACCGGCTGCGGTTTGGAGGACTGATCAATGGCTAACCAGAAGACGATGACCCCGACACGCATGCTGACCGCCGCCGCCGCGATCGCGGCCCTCGGCCTTGCCGGCTGCGCCGGCGTGCCGCGCGTCAGCAATGTCAGCTTCGATTCCTTCTATGACGGCAGCGCCGTGACGCACGCCTCGTCCGGTGGCGCCATGCCGCTGGTCGTGCGCGGCAACCCCTTCGGCGTCAGCGACGACCAGGCGACGGCCGAGGTGGCCCAGGCCATGCGCCTGCCGTCCTGGTTCTCGTCCCGGCCGCTGGCGCCGGTGCCGGACGCCAACGCACCGACCGGCGACTATCGCCTGGTCCTGGTGTTCAATCCCGAGCGCGGCGTCGGCAGCGGCCGGATCTGCCGCGATACCGACGACGTGCGCTCGTCGGGCGCCGACGACTTTCGGGTCTATGCCGTGTTCTGCGCCGGCGACCAGTATGTCAGCCAGGCCGTGATGACGGTCGGCGGCCCGACGCCGCGGCCCGGCACGCCGGCCTTCCGCGCGGTCATGGACCCGCTGATGGATCAGTTGTTCCCGGCCGAGAACCCGGACCGCCGGTTCTTCGAGAACGAGATCATCACGAGCTGATCGCGACGTCGAGGCACCTCGGCCACAAGCGCGCCGGCGCTGACGGCCCGCCGCCGGGACGTCAGCGCCGCGCCGCGCGTTCCTCTTGGCGCGCCTCCTGAAGCAGCCAGTCGCGGAAGATCGATATGTCAGGCCGATCAGCCGCGCCGACGGGACAGACGAGGTAGTAAGCGAACGCGCTGGGCATGGCCATGCCGAACGGCCGTACCAGGCGGCCTTCGGCGATATCGTGCTCGACCAGGCTGTCGCGGCCCAGCGCGACGCCAAGTCCGTCGATCGCGGCCTGTAGAATAAGACCATCGTCGCTGAAACCCGGACCGCGCGCGGTCTCGACGCCGCGGATGCCCATGGCCTTCAGCCACATCGGCCAATCCCGACGGGAGAGGTCGTGCAACAGGACGGCCCGACGCAGATCCGACGGGTGCCGCAAGCCAGCGTCGCCGCGCGTCAACGCGGGACTGCAGACCGGCGCCATGTCTTCGGCATAAAGGCGCCAGCTCGCCAGACCGACGTAATCGCCAAGGCCATGACGGATCGCCACATCGACGCCATCCTTGTCGAAGTCGGCCAGATGGGGCGAGGCGCTGATCCGGACGTCGATATCCGAATGACACTCCCAGAACCGCCCGAGGCGCGGCACCAGCCATTTGGCGGCAAAGCCTGGTGCCACGCTGACCGTCAGGGCGCGGACGCCCTTGGGCGGCGCGATACGCTCGGTCGCGCCCGAAATCTGCGCGAAGGCCTGACGGATGGCCGGCACATAGAGCTGTCCCGCCTCGGTCAGCCGCACGCTGCGGGTCAGCCGATCGAACAGCCGGACGTCCAGCGTCTGTTCCAGCCGACCGATCTGCTGACCGACGGCGCCCGGCGTCACGCCGAGCTCGTTCGCCGCCAGCTTGAAGCTGAGATGACGTGCCGCCGCCTCGAAGGCGCGCAGCGCGTTTAGCGGGGGGAGCTTGTACAGCATCTCGATAGAATAGAATTTCTACTTCATCTGACAACAGTAATCAGTTGTATAACCCAGATTTCGTTGCGATTTTTCCACTCGTCCGACCTATCGGAATAGCCTGCTTTTATCATATGGAGTGGACGTTGCGGACCGGACCGACGGCACTGCCGATCGCCGATGGACGCGCTTGGGCGGTTATCGGGATCGGCTTTCTGGCCCTGAGCGTCTCGTTCTCGGCACGCTCGGCGCTCGGCCTCGTCATGCCGTCCTGGGCGGCAGACTTCGCCTGGACGCGCGGCTTCATGTCGACGGGGGGTGCCGTCGCCCTGATCGTGATGGCACTGACCGCGCCGTTGGTCGGCAACCTCGCCGACCGGCATGGCCCCCGCGCGCTGTTGACGGCCGGCCTCGCGGTCATCGCCGCCGGCATGGCCATGACGGCGACGATGTCGGCCGACTGGCAATTTATCCTCGGTTTCAGCCTGATCGGCGGCGCCGGCTTCGGGATCATCGCCATTCACACGGTCAGCACGGCCGTCACGCAGATGGCCCCACGGGCACCGGGGCTGGCCGTCGGTATCGCCTCGTCCGGCGCGACGGCGGGGCAGCTACTGATCGTGCCGCTGATCGCGGTGATATTGGGCGGCATCGGCTGGCGTCCGAGTTTCTTCGCCCTGGCGGTTGTCTGCCTGTTGCTGGCCCCCGTGGTCTGGCTGGTCCTGCGGCCTGGAACACCGGCGTCGGCGGTCTCCGACCCGGCGGCGCGGCCGGACGGCCTGGACCGCCGTCTGCGCGGCCTCGCCGTGTCGCCGCTGTTCCATGCGCTGTTCTGGAGCTTCACGATCTGCGGCTTCACCACGGCCGGCGTGATCGAGGTGCACCTGCTGCCCTATGCCGCCGCCTGCGGCTTTCCGCCGCTGCCGAGCGCCGTGGCCTACGGCGTGCTGTCGGCCTTCAACATGATCGGCATGGTTCTGGCCGGCTATCTGGCCGACCGCACCAACCGGGTCGTGCTGCTCGGCGCGATCTACCTGCTGCGGGCACTCTGCTTCGTGCCGCTGCTGTTCATCGTCGGCAACTACCCGCTGCTTATCCTGTTCGCCGTTCTGTTCGGCCTGTTCGACTACAGCACGGTGCCGGTGACCGCCAGCCTGGTCGCCAGCCATATCGGCCTCAAGGTCATGGGCCTGACCATGGGCCTGCTGCCGCTCGGCCATGCGTTGGGCGCGGCGGCCGGCGCCTTCCTCGGCGGCGTGCTGTTCGATCTGTTCGCGCGCTATGCCGAGACCTGGATCGCCTCCGCCCTGCTGTCGGCGCTCGCCGGGTTCATCGTGTTGCTGCTGCGCGACCGGCCGCATGCCCAACTGGCGCGCGCGCCGACCTAACGCGTTTTCCGCGCACGCGGAATCTGGACCGGCCCGCTCCCCCACCCGCCCACCCATAGGATACTGGCGTCGGGTGTCCGGGTGGGGGAGTGGGCCGGTGCCGTACGAACGAAAACCGCGCTAGTATCTCTGCGCAGAGATTATGACTCTTTGGTTTCGATTTTTGGGTAGGTTCTGGCCTACTCGGTTGAGAACCTCCATTTGATGCGTGCGCCGCTGTCGTTTCGCTGTCGTTGCCATGCACTGATCTCGGTTTCCATTTCTTTCCGGTTGTCGATGCGGCGATCGGGGCATTGGGTGCGCAGGACACCGATCTCGATCTCGACCATGTTCAGCCAACTGGCGTGCTTGGGGGTGTAATGGAACTCCAGGCGGCGGACCAGGCGCCGGGCTTCGGGCGCTGGAAAGGTGCGGTACAGGGCGGCGACGGAGTGACTTGAAAGATTGTCGAGCACGACGCGAATGCAGTCGGCCTCGGGGGAATGTACATCGACAAGCTCGCGCATGCATTCGGCGAAGTCGTTTGCGGTTCGCCGGTCCGTGACCTTGACGTGACGCCAGGAGCGATGGGCATCGAGGAAGACGAACAGGTTGAGGGTGCCGTTGCGCCGGTATTCATAGTCGTAGCGCGCCGGCTTGCCGGGTGCGGCCGGGATCGGCGCGCGCACTTCACCGATCAACCGGTTCGGGCTTTCGTCGAAGCAGACCACGGGCCGGGCCGGATCGGGTGCCTCGCCATGGAGGTCGAGCACGTCCTCCATGCGCGCCACATACTCGGCATCGACCTTGGGGATACACCACATGTCCTTGCGCCAGGGCTTGAGGTGGTTCTCCGCCAGCCGACGGCGCACGGTCTCGCGCGACAAGCGGTCATGTTCGGTTAGCCGCACCACCGCGTCAGCCAGCAACGCCAGGGTCCGGCGCTTGCGGCCCGTGGGCGGCGCGGAACAGGCCGTGGCAATCAGGAGCGCCTCTTCTTTGCCCGTCAGATTGCGCTCGGCACCGTTGCGTGGCTGTTCGCTCAGCGCCGCCGCAACGCTCGATCTCGCCATCGCCCGCGCCGCCATCGGCGGCCAGAAGGATCTGCGCCCGCTTCAGCTTGCGCGAGCCATGCTTGCCACTGTTCAACAAGGACAACAGGCCGCGACGTTCGTCTTGGGTCAGTTCAACGCGATAGCGTATGTTCATCCGAAGGCCTCCCGCAAATCGGCGGCCTTCAGATGAATCCGATCTCAAGGGCCTGTCGAGCAGCCGTGACGACCAGCTTCACCGACAAGCAGGGCCAGTATCTGGCCTTCATCTACGCCTACCAGCGTTTGCACAAACAACCGCCCGCCGAGGCCGACATGCAGCGCCACTTCGGCGTCACCCCACCAACCGTCCATCAGATGGTCATCAAGCTCGAGCAACGCGGCTTCATCCAACGAACACCCGGAAAACCCCGCAGCATCAAACTCCTCCTCAAACCCGAACAGCTCCCCGTCTTGCGATAAACAAACATCCCAACAGGTCATAATCTCTGTGCGGAGATACTAGAATTCAGCGTAAACGGGGCAAAAGTCCGAGCGGTTTGTCATTCATCCCGGACCACGGTCATGCCGGTCCGCGCGGCCGTGAAGAAAGCGTCGAAGACCCGCCCCAATTGTCATGCCGGCGAAGGCC
>JANQKO010000345.1 GCA_028281075.1 Alphaproteobacteria bacterium
TGTTGTTTTTCAACAGGTTGCGATGCCGCTGGATGCTGGCCTGCGCCAGCATGACGGCTTCTTTTGGGTCGGGAGTAATTCATTCACACGCTCTGAGGAGGCCGCGTAGCGGCCGTCTCGAAGGGTGCGCCATCGGGTCTTGGTTTAACCGGACAGGCGTTCGACTTGAAGGCGGAGTTCGGGTTCGACGAGCCTGTCCTGCATGTCGACCAGGAGCAGCTCGTCCGCGCCGGCGGCATGGCCGGCGGCGATGACGTCGTGCGTCGCGGCCGCCGCGTGCGCCAGCGCCGCCGCCGGGTCGGCCGATGTCAGGTAGTTGCCCAGGAACAGGGCCGCGAACAGGTCGCCGGTGCCGTGCGGCGCGCCTGGAAACGCGGGCGCCTGCACGGCGAGCGTGGCCTCGGCGGTCTGCAGCAGCGTGGTGATCCGGTCGCCGTCCGTCGCGGCCGAGGTGCAGACGACGATGCGGGGACCGCGCGCCCGCAGATCGGCCATGGCGGCCATGGCGTCGTCGGCCGGCCGGCCGGTCAGCAGCGACAGCTCGAAGGCGTTCGGCGTGACGATGTCGCACCGCGGCAGCAGGCGGTCCCGCACGGCCTCGACGATACCGTCGGCGACATAGACCCGGCCGGCGTCGCCCAGGATCGGATCGCAGCTCACCAGCAGGGCCGGGTTGGCCGCGCGGGCGCGGGCCATGATGCTTGTCACGACATCGACCGTCTCCGGGCGGCCGAGATAGCCGATATGCAGCGCGGCGCAACCGGCCAGCCAGCCGCGCTCGGCGACACCGTCGAGCAGCGCCGCCAGCAGTCCGGGCGCGACCGCCTCGCCGCGGAAGCCGTCATGGCCGGGATGGTTCGAGAACAGCACCGTCGGCGCGTGCCAGACCTCGTGGCCCAGCCGCTGCAATGCCAGGACCGCGGCCTGGCCGCCGACATGGCCGTAGACCACATGGCTGGTGACGGTGAGAATCTGCACGGGGCGTGGCCGCTCAGGCGGCGTCGGACGGCGGGCGGATCGGGCAGTTTGCCTCGCGGCTGACCAGGTCGAAGACGAACAGGAACTTCGCCATGCCGGTCAGCACGGCGCAGACCACGCCCAGCTCGAAGATCTGGCCGTCGTCGAAATGCGCCCGCAGCCTGTCGTAGAGCGGGCCGTCGAGATGGCCGTCCATTTTGGTCATCTCGATCTGCTCGCAGAGCCGCAGCACCGCGCGGTCGCGGTCGTCGAACACATTCGATTCCGGATCGGCGAGCGCGTCGATCTGCGCCTGGCTGACGCCGGCGGTCAGCGCCGCCTTGCTGTTGCCGCGGTTGCAGAAGGCGCAGCCATGCATGACCGACAGCTTCAGCCGCGCCAGCTCCTTGGTGCGCCGGTCGACCCGGCCGTCGCGGAACAGGCCGCCGTAGAAGCCGTTGTAGTACCAGTCCAGCACGTCCGGCGCGTTGGCCGCGGCCTCGAAGAACACGGCCTCGTCGCGGTCGCGCATGGCGGTGTCCCAGAGTTCGCCGATCTCGGCCGGCATCTCGGCCCGGGGCACCAGGTTGATGAAGGGGTTCGGCATGGGCGGCTCCGTCGGTCGATGGCGTGGCCAACAGTAGCGCATGCCGGCCGGCTGTCGGTAGAGTGGTCGGCGACGGGAGACGGGAATGGTGACCTTCGAACGGCCGGCGCGGACCGGGTGCGTCGCGCTGCCGGGTGTGGACATGCATTACCTCGACTGGCCGGCGCGCGCGCCGGGCGGCGTGCCGATCGTGCTGCTGCATCCGAACCGGACCAATGCCCGGGTGTTCGATTTCGTGGTCGAGGCCAGCCGGCTCGGCAACCGGTTCATCGCGCCGGATCAGCGCGGCCACGGCCGTTCGTCCCATCCCGAGGCGGGCTACCAGCTCGACGACTATGTGGCGGACGACCTGGCCTTCCTCGACGCGCTTGCCCTGCCGCGCGTCGTGCTGGTCGGCGCCGCGACCGGCGGCAACCTGGCGCTGCTGATCGCCTCGCGCCATCCGGCGCGGGTCGCCGGCCTGGTCGTGGCCGATCCCGGCCTGTCGCTCGACCCCGCCATCAACGCCCGCGTGCAGGCGCAGATCGCGAACGAGCACAGCTTTCCGGACCTGGCCACGGCCAGGGCGTGCATGCCGTTCAGCGACCGCTGGTCCGAGGCGATGCGCGACCACTATGCCGCGCACAGCTTCGCGGTCTCCGACACCGGCGCGGCGACCTGGCGCTACAAGCCGGCGGCGGCGCGGGAGACCGAGGCCGCGCTGGAGGCCGATATGTGGGATGTGATCGACGTGACCTGTCCGGCGCTGCTGCTGCGCGGCGCGCATTCCGAGGTGTTTCCGGCCGACAAGATGGCCCGGCTGGCCGAGATCGTGCCCCAGGCGGCTGTCGTCGCCGTCGACGGCTGCGATCACCGCATCAGCCAGGACAATCCGGCCGAGATGGCCCGGCTGCTGGATGATTTCGTCGACGACAACGGCCTTGCCGCCGGAGGAGCGCCATGACCGCCTTTCGTCCGCGCCGCAGCGCGCTCTACATGCCCGGCTCCAACGCCCGCGCGCTGGAGAAGGCCAGGACCCTGCCGGCGGATTCGCTGATCCTGGATCTGGAGGACGCCGTCGCGCCGGACGCCAAGGCGGACGCGCGCGACCGGGTCTGCGACGCCGTGCGCCGGGGCGGCTACGGCCCGCGCGAGCTGGTGATACGGGTGAACGGCCAGGACGGCGAATGGGGCGCGGACGACCTCGCCGCGGCGGCGCGAACGCCGGTCGATGCCATCTTGCTGCCCAAGGTCGAGAGCGCGGCGCAGGTGGCGCGGGCCGAGGCGACGCTGACGGCGCGGGCCGGCAGGGCCGACATCGCGATCTGGTGCATGTTGGAAACGCCACTTGGCATCCTGCATGCCGAAGCGATCGCGGCCAGCCGGCGCGTCGCCTGCCTGGTCATGGGAACGTCCGATCTGGTCAAGGACCTGCGCGCGCGGCACACCACGGCCCGTCTGCCGGTGCTGACCAGCCTGTCGTTCTGCCTGCTGGCGGCGCGTGCCTACGATTGCGCCATTCTGGACGGCGTGCACCTGGACCTCGCCGACGAGGCCGGTTTCGCCGAGGCCTGCCGTCAGGGCCGCGACCTCGGCTTCGACGGCAAGACGCTGATCCATCCGAAACAGATCGCCGCCGCCAACGCGGTCTTCGCGCCGGACGACGACGAGGTCGAGCAGGCGCACGCCATCATCGCCGTCTTCGAGGCGGCGCGGCGCGACGGCAAGGGCGTGGCGCTGCTCGACGGCCGGCTGGTTGAGAACCTGCATGTCGAGAACGCCCGCCGGACACTCGCGCTGGCGGCTGCAATCGCCGCGCGGCGGGACGAATAGATACGCCACCCCGGTTTGCGGGCATTCGCCGGTTCTTGTTTCATGGACGCCTTGATCGATCGCCGACGACTTGCCGGCAACTGTGCGTCGGTCTAAGTATCTCAATGTGTTAGTCGCCATCCGCGTCGTTTGACTTGCCCCAGCCAGGGTCTAGAATGCGGCCACTGGCTGCGGCTCGACGACCACGCCAATGCCGCATGCCGAGGTTTCTGAGGGGGAAACATGGCAACCCAAGACCGACCCTTATCGCCGCATCTGCAGGTCTACCGGCCGCAGATCACGTCGATGCTTTCGATCCTGCATCGCATCACCGGTGTCGGCCTCGGCGCGGGCACGCTGCTGATCGCCTGGTGGCTGATCGCCGCGGCGACGGGACCCGAGGCGTTCGACACGGCGCAGGCTTTCATCGGCTCGCTGATCGGCCGGTTGATTCTGCTCGGTTTCACCTGGGCGCTGTTCTACCATCTGTGCAACGGCATCCGGCACCTGGTCTGGGATGCCGGCTACGGCTACGACCTCGACAGCGTCACCCGGACCGGCTGGCTGGTCGTCGTCGCCTCGCTGGTGCTGACGGCGCTGGCCTGGATCGCCGGCTACGGCATGCGGGGGCTGTGATGGGCGACAGTCTGCGCACGCCACTCTCGCGGGTCACCGGCCTCGGCTCGGCCAAGGACGGCACCCATCACTGGTGGATGCAGCGGCTGACGGCGATCGCGCTGGTGCCGCTGACCTTCTGGTTCGTGGCCTCGCTCGCCTCGCTGGTCGGCGCCGACCGCGACCAGGTGGCCGACTGGATGGCGGGGCCCTTGCCGGCGTTGCTGATGATCCTGTTCCTCGGCACCGCCTTCTACCATTTCAAGCTGGGCCTGCAGGTGGTGATCGAGGACTACGTCCACGCCGAGTGGGTGAAGATCACGCTGCTGGTGCTGAACAATTTCTTCTGCATCGCGCTCGGCGGGGCCTGCGTGCTGTCGGTCCTGCTGCTGCTGTTTGGAGGCTGAGCCATGGCCGAAGCCTATCCGATCACCGATCACTATTATGACGTCGTCGTCGTCGGCGCCGGCGGCTCGGGCCTGCGCGCGACCATGGGCATGGCCCAGGCCGGCCTGAAGACGGCCTGCATCACCAAGGTGTTCCCGACCCGCAGCCACACGGTGGCGGCGCAGGGCGGCATTTCCGCGGCGCTCGGCAACATGGGCGAGGACGACTGGCGCTGGCACATGTACGACACGGTCAAGGGCGCCGACTGGCACGGCGACCAGGACGCCATCGAATACATGTGCCGCGAGGCGCCGAACGCGGTGATCGAACTCGAGCATCTCGGCGTGCCGTTCAGCCGCACCGAGGACGGCAAGATCTATCAGCGCGCCTTCGGCGGCATGACCACGCGGTTCGGCGAGGGCACGGCCCAGCGCACCTGCGCGGCGGCCGACCGCACCGGCCACGCGATCCTGCACACGCTCTATCAGCAGTCGCTGCGCTACGACACCGACTTCTTCATCGAGTATTTCGCGCTCGACCTGATCATGGACGGCGACGTCTGCCGTGGCGTCATGGCCTGGTGCCTGGACGACGGCTCCATCCACCGCTTCCGCGCGCACATGGTGGTGCTGGCGACCGGCGGCTACGGCCGCTGCTATTTCTCCGCCACCTCGGCCCATACCTGCACCGGCGACGGCAACGCCATGGCGCTGCGCGCCGGCCTGCCGCTGCAGGACATGGAGTTCGTGCAGTTCCACCCGACCGGCATCTACGGCGCCGGCTGCCTGATCACCGAGGGCTCGCGCGGCGAGGGTGGTTTCCTGGTCAATTCCGAGGGCGAGCGCTTCATGGAGCGCTACGCGCCCAGCGCCAAGGACCTGGCCTCCCGCGACGTGGTCAGCCGCTCGATGACCGTCGAGATCCGCGAGGGCCGCGGCGTCGGGCCGGAAAAGGACCACATCCTGCTGCACCTCGACCACCTGGACCCGAAGATCCTGGAGGAGCGGCTGCCCGGCATCTCGGAATCGGCGCGCATTTTCGCCGGCGTCGACGTGACCAAGGAGCCGATCCCGGTGCTGCCGACCGTGCACTACAACATGGGCGGCGTGCCGTGTAATTACTGGGGCGAGGTCGTCACGCTGAAGGACGGCAACCCGGACACCATCGTGCCGGGCCTGATGGCCGTCGGCGAGGCGGCCTGCGTCTCGGTGCACGGCGCCAACCGGCTGGGCTCGAACTCGCTGATCGACCTGGTGGTGTTCGGCCGGGCCGCGGCCAAGCGGGCGGCCGAGGTGGTCACGGCCGGGGCGACGCACCCCGACATGACCAACGGCGCCGGCGAGGAAAGCCTGGCGCATCTCGACAAGCTGCGCCATGCGTCGGGCGGCACGCCGACGGCCGAGATCCGGCTGAAGATGCAGCGCACGATGCAGAGCAACTGCGCCGTGTTCCGCACCGGTGATGTCCTGGCCGAGGGCGAGAAGCTGATCAACGAGGTCTGGAGCATGATGCCGGACATCGGCGTCAGCGACCGCACCATGATCTGGAACTCGGACCTGGTCGAGACGCTGGAACTGGACAACCTGATCCGCCAGGCGCTGGTGACCATGAAGTCGGCCGTGAACCGGCCCGAGAGCCGGGGCGCGCACGCCCGGGAGGACTATCCGGACCGCGACGACGACGACTGGATGAAGCACACGCTGGCTTGGCTCGGCGAGGGCGGCGACGTGACCCTCGACTACCGCCCGGTGCATACCTACACGTTGACCAACGACGTGCAGTATTTCCCGCCGAAGCCGCGCGTCTACTAGAAAGGCGGAAGGAAGATCATGGTTGAGTTCAGCCTGCCGGCCAACTCCAAGATCGTCGAGGGCACCCGGCATCCGGCGCCCGACGGCGCCACCAACACGCGGACCTTCAAGGTCTATCGCTACAATCCCGAGGACGGCAAGAACCCGCATGTCGACACCTACGAGGTCGACCTGGACACCTGCGGGCCGATGGTGCTCGACGCGCTGATCAAGATCAAGAACGAGATCGATCCGACGCTGACCTTCCGGCGCTCCTGCCGCGAGGGCATCTGCGGTTCGTGCGCCATGAACATCGACGGCGTGAACACGCTGGCCTGTACCTGGGCCATCGGCGACATCAAGGGCGACGTCAAGATCTACCCCCTGCCGCACATGCCGGTGATCAAGGACCTGGTGCCGGATCTGACCAACTTCTACGCCCAGTACGCCTCGATCGAGCCCTGGATGAAGACCAAGACGCCGCTGCCGCCGGGCAAGGAGCGGCCGCAGAGCCGCGACGACCGGGCCAAGCTCGACGGCCTCTACGAATGCATCCTCTGCGCCTGCTGCTCGACCTCCTGTCCCAGCTACTGGTGGAACGGCGACCGCTATCTCGGGCCGGCCATTCTGCTGCAGGCCTATCGCTGCCTGATCGACAGCCGCGACGAGGCCACGGGCGAGCGCCTGGACGACCTGGAAGACCCGTTCCGGCTCTACCGCTGCCACACCATCATGAACTGCGCCAAGACCTGCCCCAAGGGCCTGAACCCGGCCAGGGCCATCGCCGAGATCAAGAAGATGATGGTCGCGCGCACGCTCTGACGCCCACGGGCATGCCGGGAAGCGCCCTGTCTTATGCTAGAATGCGCGAAACGCGACGATAAGCAGGGTGGAAACGATGCTTCTGACCGATGCGCAGCGCCGCGAGTTCGACGATCGCGGCTATCTGTTCCTGCCCGAGCTGTTCTCGGCCCGGGAGGTCGCGGTGATGCGGGCGGCGCTGCCGGGCATCGTCGCGCGCCGGGGGCCCGAGATCGTGCGCGAGAAGGACGGCAAGGCGCTGCGCACCGCCTTCGCCGCGCATACCTATGACGACACCTTCGCCAAGGTGGCCCGGCATCCGCGCATCGTCGGCCCGGCGCGGCAGCTTCTCGGCGGCGAGATCTACATTCACCAGTTCAAGGTCAACGGCAAGGCCGCCTTCGACGGCGACGTCTGGCAATGGCATCAGGACTATGGCGTCTGGCAGCGCGATGACGACATGCCCGAAGCCAGGGGCATGAATCTCGCCGTGTTCCTGGACGAGGTGACGCCCCTGAACGGACCGCTGCTGTTCATTCCCGGCAGCCACAAGCGCGGTGTCTACGCCGCCGGCCACGACGTCGAGACCACGAGCTATCCGCTCTGGACCATCGATCACGAGACCATCGGCCGGCTGGCGGACGAGGGCGGCATCGTCGCGCCCACCGGCCCGGCCGGTTCCGGCCTGTTCTTCCATTGCAACCTGGTGCATGGCTCGCCCAGCAACATGACGCCCTGGGGCCGGACCATCGTCTATATCAGCGCCAACCGCACCGACAACGCCATCCGCCGCTTCCAGCGGCCGGCATACATCGCGCACCGCGACTTCACGGCCGTCGCGCCGCTGGCCGACGACTGCCTGCTGCGGACCGGCGACGCCGCCGCCTGACCGGCCGGCGACGTCTTGTGG
>JANQKO010000373.1 GCA_028281075.1 Alphaproteobacteria bacterium
CTCAATCTCGGCTACCGCGACGTTGCGGCGCTGGCCGAAGTGGTGATCGACGCGGCGCGGCTCGGCCTCGATATCGGCGGGATGGACGTGTTGCGGCATCGAACTCGGCGATGGCGGCGGCCGGCCCCTCGTCCAGCGCCCGCCGCGCGTTCAGCAGCGTGGCGCGCACGGCAAGCGGCGCCTGCTCGACGATCCGGCCCGCGATCTCGGCGGCGCGGGCGAGCTCCTGTCCGGCCGGCACGACCGCCTGCACGAAGTTGAGGCGCAGCGCCGTCTCGGCGTCGAACTCGTCGCCCGTCAGCAGGTACAGCATGGCGTTGCCCCAGCCCGCCCGCTCGACCATGCGGAGCGTGGCGCCGCCGGCGGCCATGATGCCGCGCTTGACCTCAAGCTGGGAGAAGCGGCAATCGTCGGCCGCCACCACGATATCGGCGGCCAGCATCAGCTCGATGCCGATGGTGAACGTGATGCCCTTGACGGCCGCGACCATGGGCTTCGTCCGCCGTGGCGGGTAGCGGTCGAGCGGATCGACCTGGTCGGCAGACCATTCCCGCTCGCCGGCTTCGAGCAGGGGCGCCATCCTGGCGAGATCGAGGCCGGCGGTGAAATGGTCGCCATGCGCGAACAGCAGCCCGCACCAGTAATCATCGTTGTGCTCGAGCTCGGTATAGGCGGCGGCGAGCTCGGCCTGCATCTTCGGCGTGAAGCCGTTCAGCTTGGCCGGCCGGTCGATGCCGATGCGCAGGATGCGGCCATCGGCCTCCGATGTGATGCGGCCGTCGGTCACGGCGTCGTTCATGCGTCTCCTCCCACTCTTCCGTAACGGATCGTCAATGGCGCCGGAACAGCACCGAAAGATTGTTGGCCGGCATCTCGACGGTCCGCGCGAGGTCCAGGCCGTTGGCCGCGGCGCAGGCGGCGACGTCGGCGAGATCACGAATGCCCCAGGCCGGGTTCCGCCGCCGCAGCGAGGCGTCGAAAGCAAGGTTGCTCTCGGCCGTCGGCACATCGTCGCGGATATAGGGCCCGTACATATAGAGCAGACCGCCCGGCGGCAGCAGCCGGCCGGCACCGGCCATGAGTCCCTCGCAGACCGACCAGGGCGCGATGTGGATCATGTTCGCGTTCATCACCGCGACAAGATCGGCGGCGATGTCGGCAATGCCCCAGTCGTCGCCGGTCACGTCGATGCGGCGCGGCGGCACCAGGTTCGGCAGCCCGGCCTCGGCCGCCCAGGCCGCGATGCTGGCGAGATTCCCGTCCTCGCGGTCGCTGGGCGCCCAGCGCAGCGCCGGAAACTGCGCGGCCAGATAGACGGCATGCTCGCCGCTGCCGCTGGCGGTTTCCAGCACCGTGCCGGCCGCCGGCAGCGCGTCGCGCAGCACGTCACGGATGAACTGGCGGTTGCGGGCCGTCGCCGGCGCGTGCCGGCGGGCGTCGAGATCGGGCGCGGACATGGGTCCGAATTAAGGGGGAAGCGGCCGGCAAACTCAAGGCCGGGAACGCGGAATCACGTCGGCGTCAGGATTCGTCCGGCACCGCCAGCCGACGTTCGATGAAGCGGCGCACGGGTGCCGGTGGGACAAGGTCGAGGGCCGCGCGCCACGCCACCCGCGCCGGTCCGGGACGGCCGAGGCGGCGCAGGAATTCGGCCCGCGTGGCCGGCAGCAGGTAATAGCGGACGAGCGCCGGATGGCCGTCAAGGCCGGCGATGGCGTCGAGGCCGGCGGCGGGGCCGTCAAGCATGGCGACGGCGACCGCGCGATTCAGGGCCAGCACCGGGGACGGGCTGCGTGTGACGAGCTGGTCGTAGTAGCCGAGGATGGCGGCCCAGTCGGTCGCGGCGAAATCGTTGGCGGCGGCGTGGCAGGCGGCGATGCCGGCCTGCAGGTGAAAATCGCTGACATCCTCGCCCCGGCCGGCCTGTTGAAGGTGACGGAAGCCGGCGGCGATGGCCTGGCGGTCCCAACGGCCGCGGTCCTGTTCCTCGAGCAGCAGCAATTCGCCCTCGTCGTCGAGCCGGGTCGGCAGGCGCGCGACCTGGAACTGGAGCAGGGCCGTCAGCGCGTGCGCCGTCGGGCCGCCGGTCACGGGATGGGCCGCCACCAGACCGGCCAGCCGGATCGCCGCACGGCAGATATCGGCCTGGATCAGGGCATCACCGCCGCTCGCCGCATAGCCCTTGTTGAACAGAAGGTAGATCACGTCCAGCACCGAGCGCAGGCGCGCCGGCAGCTCGACCGGCGCCGGCACGGCGTAACCAATCTGCCGGTCGCGCAGGCGGCGCTTGGCGCGGACCAGGCGCTGGGCGATGGCCGCCTCCTCGACCAGGAAGGCCTGGGCGATCTCGCGCACGCCGAAGCCGCAGACGGTCTTCAGCGTCAGCGCCACGCGCGCGTCGGCCTGCACGGCCGGGTGGCAGCAGGTGAAGATCAGGCGCAGCTCGTCGTCGGCGATCTCCGTGGCGAAGACGGCCTCGGGCGCCTTCTCCAGCCGGGCCTCCAGCAGGTCCATCACCTCGACCGGCGCGTCCGGAAAACGCGCCCGCCGCCGCAGCACATCCAGCGCCCGGTTGCGGGCCACGCGATAGAGCCAGGCGGCGGGGTCGTCCGGCACGCCCCGGAACGGCCAGTGGCGGAGCGCACGCGTCAGCGCTTCCTGGACCACGTCCTCGACCAGGTCCAGGTTCTCCGGCCCGAGCGCGCGGGTCAGCACGGCGACCATCCGTCCCGCCTGCCGGCGGAACAGATGGTCGACCAGCAGATCGACGTCGGACGAGCGCCCGGGCGTCGCCATGCGCCGCCGTCAGACCTCGTCGACCTGCCGGACCTCGATGCTGCCGCCGAAGGCAAGATGCGGGCAGGTTCCGGCGATCTCGACCGCCTCGTCGTAGTCGCCGGCCTCGATCTGGAAATAGCCGCCGATCACCTCCTTGGTCTCGGCGTAGGGGCCGTCGGTCACCGAAACACCGCCGCCGCCCGGCCGCAGCACCTTGCCGTGATCGTCGGTCAGCTTGTCGCCGCCGACCAGCTTGCCGGCCTCGCCCATGCGCTGGCTCCAGTCGCGGTACTTCTGGATGATGCCCTGGATTTCCTCCGGCGACAGGTCACCGGCGTCGGTTGCCCGTTCGTGCAACAACAGCATGTATCTCGGCATCGCCTTGCTCCTCCGTTGCCATGTTCATTGCCCTTCCGGACCTGAGACGAACGGCCGGCGACGGAATCGACAGGCGGCGGCGTTCCGGGATCAGCCGACGTGTCCCGGCCGGCCGATCATCGACAGGAATTCGCGGCGGGTCGTCGGGTTGTCGCGGAACTCGCCCAGCATGCGGCTGGTCACCATGTCGACGCCCGGCTTGTGCACGCCGCGCGTGGTCATGCATTGATGCGCCGCCTCGACGACGACGCCGACGCCGTGCGGCTGCATGACCTCGTTGATGGTGTTGGCGATCTGCGCCGTCATCTTCTCCTGGATCTGCAGCCGCCGGGCATAGACCTCGACGACCCGGGCCAGCTTGGAGATGCCGACGACCCGGCGCTTGGGCAGATAGCCGACATGCACGACGCCGATGATCGGCACCACGTGATGCTCGCAATGGCTCTCGAAACGGATGTCGCGCAGCACGACCATTTCGTCGTAGCCATCGGTTTCCTCGAAGGTGCGCTGCAGCAACTCGACCGGATCGGAGGTATAGCCGGCGAAGAACTCCTCGTAGGCGCGCACGACCCGGTCGGGCGTGCCGAGCAGGCCCTCGCGGTCCGGATCGTCGCCGGCCCAGCGGATCAGCGTTCGGACCGCCTCCTCCGCCTCTTTCCGGCTGGGCCGGCGCGCGACGGCCTCGGTACGTTCTCTTGCCAGGTTCTCGGTCAAATCACTAACCCCGGCGCCCATGATGTCGTTCATATCCTTACCCCCGACAGCTTACGGTGTCCCGCGCCCCACGACCACTCGTCAAGGTGCCGATCATCGGTCCCCGTCATGGCGCAAGACTTCAGGACATAGCCCGGCAGGTACCGAATTCCAGCCCGACGGCACCCGCCCGGATGCGATTGATAACACATCTCTCGGCAGCGTGAATGGCCAGCCGGCGGGGGCGGCGGTAACATCGCCGCATGCTTCGAAAACTGGTTCTCGCGATCTGCCTGTCGCTGCCGGCCAGCGCCATGGCGGCGGAATTGAGCGGCCCGTTCGAGGTCATCGACGCCGGCACGATCGCCATCGCCGGCCAGCAGGTGCGCCTGCGCGGCATCCGGCCGCCGGCACCCGACGCGGAATGCGCGTTCCGGGAAAAGACCATCCCCTGCGGACGGGTCGCGCGCGCGGCGCTGCTGGATCTGACGGCCGGGGCGCGGGTCCGCTGCACGACGACGGGCCGGGACGGCCGGGGCCGGACGACGGCGATCTGCCGGGCGAACGGCTACGACCTGTCCGAGGGCATGGTCTATACCGGCTGGGCGCGCGCCGCCGACGCGCGCTACCGGCGGTTCGAGGCGGATTCACGCCAGCGCCGGCGCGGCCTGTGGCAGGGCGCGTTCGCCCTGGACGACGACACCGGCCAGGCCCGGAACTGACAGCGCCCCCCATATTTGCTACACCCGCCGTCGAGGATGCGGTGTTAGAGCCTGTTTGAACATGGGCCTGTCGGCCCATGTTCGGGGTCTTGCCGGTCGCAAACGGACACTCAGAGCACTGATATGCGGGCCGTTCTTCCAGCCTTGATACTGCTCACGGTCGTGGCGACGGAGGCCTTGGCCGCCTATGTCTTCTATTTCCGCAGCTATGGCGACTGGTCGATCGTCTGCTGGCGCGAGCTGGTCGACGACGGCAGCAAGCGCTGCCGCTTCAGCGCGCCCAGCGCCTCGCTGGACCATACGACACGCCAGAACGTCATCCTGGTGCACGAATACGCCCCGGAACGGTTCCAGATCGCCATCGAAGTGCGCGACGACGTGCTGTCGGACCTGCCGGCATTCCTGCGTGTCGACGGCCAGGTGGTGTACGAAACACCGGTCGATGGCGGGCTGGCGCGCTGGACCGGCGCCGACGCGATGGCCATCCTGAACCAGATGATGGCCGGCGAGCGCCTGGTCTACCGCGTCCAGACGGCGCCGGACGGGCTGCCGCACGATACCCGGATCGGCCTGGACGGGTTCGGCGACGGGCTGAACGATTACCGCCAACTGCTGCGCGCGCACGAGATGTTCGACCCGGCGAACTGACACGGGCGTCCGTTCAGGCGGAACCGGGCCGGGCCGGTCCAGATTCCGCGTGAGCGGAAAACGCTCTAGATCAGCGCGGCAACCACACCGGCGATGCCGGCCCAACCGAGGACCGACAACATGCCGATCAGGCCGATCGAGCGGCGTTTGCTCATTCTCGACCGCGGCCGCGGATCGGGCGTCCGCCGACCTTCGAAACGCGTTACAGCACCGGATCCGTTCATTGCTCCCCCCAAGAAAGTAAAACGGATGAAAATCTGCGGCCGACACCTCGGCTACGAAAACATGCGTCGCGGACACCTCCGGTGGCCTCTTCAGGCTCTTGGCTAAGGATGATGGGATGTTCGTGTCACTGTGGCGAAGAAGGCGGAGAGATGATTTCCCTACTCAAGCAGTTCCACCGAGCCGTTATTCGTATTCGAGCCGTCGATTACTCGGCTTGTGGCGCGGTTACGTCCCTTTGACGTCGATCATGATCAAGTAACGCCGGGATGTAAATACTGGTGATATCGCCAGCCTGCCGCCGGGCCGGTGCTTGTGTTAGAATTCACGCGCGGGACGAGGGCGTCGCATGCCGAACCGCACATCGTCGGACCGTGAGGCGCCGGCCGCGGATGTTCAAGAATGTCCGGGAAACCCGGCATATCGGGTTGACGGACGAGTCTGGGATACGACAGTCGTGCACCGTCGCCGACGAGCGGCGCGACGGCGCACCAGGATCAGGTGGTCGTAATGGGTAAAGAGCCGACCGGCGCCAACAATCCAGCCGCCGCCAGCGACATACCACCCGAACTCCTGGCCGAGGAATGGGCGAATCGGTGTCTTGGCCCGCTGCAGATACTGTCCTGGCCCGACCGCCTGGTGGCGCTGAAGGAAATGCATGACCAGCTCCGCGACGACTTCCGCGATTTCACCGTGTTCTGCGAGGTGTTCCCCCAGTTCGTGCGCATCCTGGTCGAGCGGCTGGGCAACGAGCCGATCCATTGCCTGGAGCAGGCCCACATCTACGCGAACTCGGCCGATCCCGATCACCGCACCATGGCCGGCGCCTGGCTGAAGCGCGGCCAAGCCTGACAGGCCGGCCCGAAACCACTTACCGCCGCGTCGCGGATACGGCAAGGCAGCGAATGTCACCGCCAAGACGCCAAGGCACCAAGATCATGGCCACCGGCATGGTGGCCGGACTGCCTGATCCTTGGTGCCTTGGCGCCTTGGCGGTAAACCCTGGCTGAGAGAACGACTTGGGGACGGCCGCCCCGGGCTAACCGCCGGACAGGCTGTCCAGCAGCTTGCGCGCCTCGTCCATGCCGGCGAAGTTGGCGTCCGCCGTCAAGATGCGTTCGAGGATCTCTTTCGCCTGATCGCGCTTGCCGGTCTTCTCCAACGCGGCGGCGTAGTGATACTGGATCTCGGCATTGTTGGGCACCATCCCGGCGGCCTCGCGCAACAGCGTCAGGGCCCGCTCGGCCTGGCCGTCACGCAGCAGGATCCAGCCCAGCGTGTCCATGATCGCCGGCGATCCCGGCGCGCCCGCATTGGCCTTCTCGGCATATTCCAGGCCGCGCGGATCGCCTTTCCTGCTGTACAGCCAGGCCAGGTTGTTCAGCACGATATTGTTGTCGGGCTGACGCTCCAGCAGCGTCTCGTGCTGGGTGACGGCCTCGTCGGATTCGCCGTTCGCCAGCAGGTCGGTGGCCAGCGCGAAGCGGATGGCATCGTCTTCCGGGTTGTCGGCCAGCCAGTCGCGCAGTTCCTGAAAGCCTACCTCGCGCTGCCCCATATCGACCCGGGCCCGATAGCGGCGGGCGACGATACGGCTGTTGGCCTCAATCGCGAGGCCGGCATTGTAGGCCGCGATCGCCTCTTCGTAGGCGCCCTGGTCGGCCCGGACATCGCCGAGCGCCAGGTCCGCGACCGGCGACTCCGGCATCGCCGTCCGCAACCGCCCGATGATGTCGACCGCGCGGTCATGGTTGTCCTGATTGACCTCGAGGGTGACCAGGTTGAGATAGGCCGGCACGTAGCGCGGCGCCAGCTCGATCGCCCGTTCCAGGGTTTCGCGGGCGTCGCTGATGTTCTCCACCGACACCAGAACCTGCGCCAGCCGCTGCCGCGCCACCGGTGAATTGGGCGCCAGCGAGACGACGCGGCGGAACGCCGTCACGGCGCTGGCGGTCTGGCCGGCGGCGAACTGCGCCCGGCCCAGGGCATCGACGGCCAGCGGATTGTCCGCCATCTCCTGCACCATGGCCCGGGCGACCGTCAGCGCCGCCGACGGGTCATTGGCCGAGAGATGATAGTCGACCAGACGCAGGCGCGGCTGCACGGACCGCGGCTGCGCCTTGATGGCCTTGTCCAGCCAGCCGATGCCGTCCTCGGCCTTCTGCTGCTGGAACGCCAGGCGGCTCAACGCCATCATGGCGGCGACGTTCTTGTCGCTAATCGTCAGGACCTGCTCGTAACGGGCCGTGGCCGCGTCGATCTTGCCTTCCGCCAGATCGATCTGGGCCAGGTTCAGATGCGCCGGCACGAAACCGGAATCGACGCCGAGCGCCGCAGTGAAGTGGTTCCGGGCGGCCGCCAGATCACCACGACGCAGACCGATGCCGCCCAGCAGGTTGTCCGGCAGCGGGCTCTCGGTCATCGATGTCTTCAACTCGGTGGCCGCGGCTTCGGCATCCCCGAGCTGGTTTTCGCGCAGATGGGTCAACACCAGCAGGATACCGGCCTGCGTCGCGTCCGGATCGCCCTCCAGGATCTGTTCCAGCTCGGCCACGGCCTCGTCCGACTGGCCGGTCTGCAGCCGGCTGAGCGCCAGTTGCGTCGCCAGCCTTGCGTTGTCGGGCTGCACGGCGACGATGCGCTCGAGCAGCTCGGCCGCCTCGACCGGATTGCGGTCGCGCAGATAGGCGTTGGCCAGCAGCGACAGGAGCTGCAGGTCCTCGCTGCCCCGGTCCGCGACCGGCTTCAGCAGCTCGATGGCCTTGTCGGACGTGCCCTTGCGGAGATAGACGCTGGCCAGCAGCTTCCGCACCGCCAGATTGTCGGGCACCAGCCCCATGGCCGTGCGCAGATACTGTTCGGCCTGCTCAAGCTGGTTCTCGCGCGTGTTCAGATAGGCCATCAGCAACAGGCCGGCCGGATAGTTGCGCAGGAACTCGCCGGACCGCTGCAAGGTATTGATGGCTTCCTGGTTCTGCCCCTCGCGCGCCTGCCGGACGGCGACCAAGTAGTTGGCCACCGGATGCTTGGGCTGCCGGGCCAGGACCTTGTCGATATTGACGCCGGCGTCGGCATCCTGGCCCTGGCCCACCAGAATGGCGGCACGGCCGAGATTGGCGGCCAAGCTGTCGGCATTGACGGCGAGCGCGCGATTGAACTGTTCCAACGCGCCGTCGGCATCGCCGGCGCGGCGGCGAAGCTGGCCCTTGAGGTTGATGGCCTCGATGGACTCGGCGTTCGCCGCCAGCACCTCGTCGACGGCCGCCTCGGCCTTCTCGAGCTGGCCCATCTGCTGATACAGCAGCGCCAGGCCGTAGGTGGCCAGGGTGTCGCCCGGCGTCAGCTCCAGGGCCTTGCGGAACGCTTCCTCGGACGGCTCGAACTCACGCTTGCCGCGAAAGGCATGGCCGCGATAGCTGAGGATCCGTGACTCGATCTCGGCGCCGCGGTCGCCGCTGGCGATGTCGTTCAGAATTTCCTCGAACTTGCCCTGGTGATAATAGGCCCGCGCCAGCATGGGCGCCAGCTCGGGCGCGGTGGCGCCGCGCGACAGCGCCGCCCGCAGTTCCTTCTCCGCTTCCGCGTACTGGCGCGTCTGCAGGTAGGCCTTGCCCAGCATCAGGCGTGCATTGGCGTCGTCCGGATCGTCGCGGACGGCATTCTTCAACTGAATGATGGCGGCGGCGATGTCGCCACCCTCGGCATAGGACTTGGCCTCGGCGATATAGGATTCGCTGCCGCGGTCCGTCAGCCGCTGAAAGACGAACGGCGCCGCGGCCGCGACCGCCACGATCAGCACCAGCAGCGCGATAAATCCCTTGCTTCTGAAGAAGCCGCCGGATGATTTCTTGCGCTTGGCCATAGTCTCAGTCTCTCAAACCATTGATGTGGATGCGGCGGTCCAGCCCGCGGCCGGCTACCGGCTAATCGTCCTCAGTGCGCATCCCCAGGTTGCGCATCAGGTCATAAAGGGTCGGCCGGCTGACGCCCAGCATTTTCGCCGTCTTGGAGATGTTGCCGTCGGTGGCGATCAGCACTTCCTCGACAAGCTGGCGCTCGGCATATTCGCGCGCCTCCTTCAGGGTGTGCGGGCGGTTGTCGCTGGCGTTGCGGATCAGGTTCTCGAGATCGAGGTCTTCGGCCGTCACCGTCTTGCCCTCGGCCATGATGATGGCCTTCTTCACGTTGTTCTCGAGCTGGCGGACGTTGCCCGGCCAGGAATAGCGCGAGATGGCCTGGATGGCGTCGTCGGAGAACCCGCGCAGGGACTTGCTGTACTGGGTGTTGAAACGCTCGAGGAAGAACTTCGCCAGCAGCACGCTGTCGCCGCGCCGCGACCGCAGCGGCGGGATCTCGACACTGATTTCCTTCAGGCGGTAATAGAGGTCTTCCCGGAAGGTGCCTTCCTCGATCATCGCGTCCAGGTTCTGATTGGTGGCGCAGACGATCCGCACATCCACCGGGATCGACTTGCGGCCGCCGAGGCGCTCGATCTTGCGGTCCTGCAGGAACCGGAGCAGCTTGGCCTGCAGGCTGGCCGGCAGATCGCCGATCTCGTCGAGAAACAACGTGCCGCCATCGGCCAGCTCGATCTTGCCGATGGTCTGCCTGGCGGCGCCGGTGAAGGCCCCCTTCTCGAAGCCGAAGAGCTCGCTCTCCAGCAGGTTTTCGGGAATCGCCGCGCAGTTGATGGCCACGAAGCCGTTGCCGGCGCGCTGGCTGGCGAAGTGGAGCGCGCTCGACAGCAGCTCCTTGCCGGTGCCGCTTTCGCCGGTAATGAGCAGCGTGACGTCGGTCGGCGCGATCTTTTCGACGGTGCGGCAGACCGCCATCATCTCGCTGTCGGCGGTGATGATGCCGCCGAAGGGCGCGCTCTCGCCGACCCGCATCAGCTTGCGGTTCTCGGCCTCCAGCTTGTAGACGTGCCAGGCCCGCTCGATGATCAGCCGCAGCATGTCGATGTCGACGGGCTTGGCGCAGAAATCATAAGCGCCCAGGCTGATCGCGCGCACGGCGTTGGCGCGCTCCTCGTTGCCGCTGGCGACGATGACCTTGGTTTCCGGCCGCATCGACAGCAGGGCGTCGAGCGTCGCCAGCCCCTCGGTCGCGCCGTTGGTGTCGGGCGGCAGGCCGAGGTCGAGCACGACCACCGCCGGGCCATGCCGCTCCATCGCGTCGACCGCCGATTCCCGGTCGCTGGTCAGGTGCACGTTGTGCTCCGACATGGCCCAGCGGAGCTGGCTCTGCAATCCGGGATCGTCCTCGACGATCAGAAGCTCAAGCTGGTCTGCCGCCATCTCAGCCTCGCCGTCCCGCCCGGGCCGTGGCCGGCGCGGCAAGCTCGCCCAGCCGCGGCAGCAGGACCTTGACCGTGGTCCCGGCGCCCGGCACGCTGATCACATCCAGCCGGCCGCCCATATCGCGGACCAGCTCGCGGGTCTGGTAGGCGCCGAGGCCCGAGCCCGTGCGCTTGGTCGTGTGCAGCGGGCGGAACAGCTCGTCGCGGATGAACTCGGCCTCCATGCCGGGGCCGTTGTCGGTGACCGAGAGCACGGCAAAGTCGCCCTCGACGTCGAGCGACAGCGTGATCAGCCCGTCGGCCTCCACCGCCTCGACGGCATTCTGCAGCAGATGGCCGATGACCGCGGACAACCGCGCCTCGTCGCCCATCGCCTCGATATGCTCGTCGCCGATCTTCAGCGCCACCGGCGGCACGGCGTTCAACCAGGGCCGCGCCACGTCGCGAAGCACCGGCGCCAGGGCCAGCGGCCGCACGGTCGCGGCATCGGCGCGCTCGTCCAGCTTCAACTGTCCCAGCAGCCCGCCCATCTTCTGGACGGCGTTGCGGACCGTGCGCATGGCGTCCCGCTGGAATTCCGGATTGTCGCCGTGACGCTCGGAATTCGACAGCACCAGGGAGAGCTGGCTGGCGATGTTCTTGATGTCGTGGATGACGAAGGCAAACCGCCGGTTGAACTGCTGCAAGTGCTGGGCGTCGACCAGCGCCCGCAGCGCCGCCTCCTCGGCCAGATAGCTCGCAACCTGCTGTCCCATGGTCTTCAACAGATCGAAGTCCTCCCAATCGAGGCGGCGCGACGCCCTGGGCCGGCCGAGCACGAGAAAACCTTCCAGGCGCTGACGGCGCCGCAGCGGCAAGACCAGCCACGCCTTGGACAATTCCTGCAACCAGCGCGGCAATCGCAGGTCCTTATATAGATCGGGACGGTTGGCGTATTCATTAAGATCGATGATCCGATTGTCCTGCTCGAGGAAGGCGATGAACGGCGTGTCGGCGCCGACGAACGGCAGCTTGCCGCCGAAGTTCCAGCGGGCGGCCGGCACATAGGCCTCGTCGTCCACGCCCCGGACCCAGATCGCGCCGGACGGACTGTCGACGACGTCGGCCATGGCGCGGATGGCCCTGTCATGCAGGTTGCCGATGCCGTCCGAAGTGGTCTCCAGGAAACGCAGCCATTCGAGCCGGTAGTCGTAGCTGTACGAGAAGAAGTTCTTGGCGATGAACAGCCGGATCCGCGCCCGCACGGCCTCGGAAAACAGCGCCAGCAGCATGAACACGACGGCGGCGGACAGAAAGGCGGTCTGGAACAGCACGCCCCAGGCGCCGCCCCGGGTGCGCAGGTAATAGCCGACCAGCGCCATGGCCACGAGGTAGGCGCCGCTGCCGATGATCGCGGCGGTGTGGAACACGGCGCCCCGGGACACGTGGATCTCGACCGACCATTCGCGGTTCCGGCTGGCGGCGACGGCGATCAGCGGCACGGCCAGGGCGTTGACGAGGCCGCGGCTGTCGAAGAGCTTGTCGTCGAAGCGGTTCAGCAGCAGGGCGTCGGAGTAGATGAAGAAGTCGTAAACGAAGATCAGGCCGGCGCCGATGACCAGGAACTTCTGCGCCCAGAGCGAATCCGCCGAGGCGCCACGGAAAATATTCTCAACACAGACCAGGCCGAGCACGGCGAGCGAGAGGTAGCCGACGATGCGCAGCGTCTGCAGCGACTGGCCGAGCGCGCTGTCGGCGACCAGCCCGATGCGCGGGTCGATCAGCACCTCGATGAGCGCCAGGCCGCCGACCAGCACCACGAGCAGGGCGACGACGCAGCGCCGCCGCCAGCTCGGCGCCAACCAGGTCGCCGTCGGCACGATCAGGCCG
Organism: Alphaproteobacteria bacterium; assembly: GCA_028281075.1. Classification (GTDB taxonomy): domain Bacteria; phylum Pseudomonadota; class Alphaproteobacteria; genus JANQKO01. The sequence goes on from JANQKO010000373.1 coordinate 12,610, forward strand.
CCGAGAAACAGCAGCCAGCAGGCCGTCCGGGCGATCTCGGCCAGCTCGACCGCCAGCGGGAACCGGTAGGGCGCCAGGCCGTGATAGACGACCAGCGCCGCCCAGAGGGTGGTCACGCCGCAAGTAAGAAGCAGCAGCCGCCCGAGCGTGGTCGAGCCGCGCGCATGCAGCAGCAGCAGCGTCAGCACCAGATAGGCGAACACCGATGCCGAATGGCTCGCGACCGTTGCGCTCATGGCCATGTCCCCAGGCTCATCTCAGCGCACGCCGGAGGGCCACAGGATGACCCGGACCGTCTGCAGCAGAATAATAACATCCAGGAACAGGCTGGCATTCTTCACATAATACAGGTCGTAGGAGAGCTTTTCCTTCGCATCTTCGATGGAGGCCCCATAGGGATAGTTGATCTGCGCCCAGCCGGTGATGCCCGGCTTTACCCGATGGCGCTCGCCGTAATAGGAGATCGCCTCGCTGAGCGTGTCGACGAAGAAGGGCCGTTCGGGCCGCGGTCCGATGATGCTCATCTCGCCGCGCAGCACGTTGATGATCTGCGGCAGCTCGTCGATCCGGGTCTGGCGGATGAACGCCCCGACCTCGGTGATCCGGTCGTCCTTCTCGGCCGCCCAGCGCGGCCCGCCGACCTGCTCGGCGTCGACGCGCATGCTGCGGAACTTGGTCAGCGTGAACGTCCGGCCGTCGCGGCCCACCCGCTCCTGCCGATAGAAGACGGGACCGGGGCTGTCGAGCTTGATCAGCAGCGCCGCCACCGCCGTGATCGGCAGGGTGAAGATCAGCAGCAGCAGGCTGACGACCACATCGAAGGTGCGTTTGGCGGCATCGCGGAACAGGCTCTTGTCGAAGCCGTCGGAGAAGATCAGCCAATTGGGATCGAGCTCGTCGAGCATGACCCGGCCGAGCTCGCGCTCGACGAAGCTGAGATAGCCGGTGACGCGGATGCCCTGCAGCTTGCAGTTCAGAAGCGCGTGGACCGGCAGGGTCTGCGCGTCGTCCTCGGCGATGACGATCTCGTCGACATCGTGGGCCTCGACCAGCGTCAACAGGTCGTTGAGATCGGCGTTCAGGACCGGTACCGGCAGGTCGGCCCGGGTCTCCGGCACCGTTTCCGTCAGATCGACCAGACCGACGACCTCGAACCCCTCGGCCTGGTCGCCGAGGATGCTCTGACGCAACTGCGAGGCCCGGTCGAGACGGCCGATGACGATGATCCGCTGATGGAACATGCCGAGGTCGGCGATCATGATGAAAAGTATGCGCGTGCATAGAATCGCGACGATGGCGAGCGCTATTCCGGCCGGCAAATAAAAATAATGACGCGGTGGGTATTTCTCGACAGGATATACGTAAAAATAAAATTTTATCAGCAGATAACTGGCAATCGCCACCATCACCAGGCCGATAAACATCCTGATGATCATTATCTGAACATTTGAGATTATGTTGCGATTATATAATCCCAGCGAGAAAAATACCGTGGCGCAGAAAATCGCCACGAAGGTCGAGAAGTAGGAAAAGCTGAACCGGCCGGCTTCCTGCGCGCTGGTCTGCGTCGACAGCAGAATGTGCGCGACGGCGAACAGCATCAGCCCCTCGATCAGCCCCAGCAGCAGGGAAGCGCGGGAGATATAGTGTCCAAAGATCCGCACGCGGGGATAGATCACGGACAAGGCCCCCCGATCGGCGGATCGGCGGGTCCGGGTTCCATCCCGCATTGGCAATCCCGGCGATCCGACGCCAACACCGGCTGGCCGGCCATGATCACGGGCCACCCAATGCCGTTCGGAATCGTCGATACAGGCATGCGGCTATTGTCCGGACGCCATTCTTTGCCGCGTGAACAGCCACACACAAAACAACACAATAAGTACGACGTAGGTCATCGGTGCCGTCACGATATCGGTCAGGATTGAGACGAAAAAGCCGATCAGGCTGCGATGCTGACGCGGCTCGACCTCCGCTTCCTTCTGCCGCGCCGTCATGTCCCGGGCGCGTTCGCCGCCCGCGTATGCCCGCCCCAGGGATGACGAGCGGCCGAGCGGCCCGCCCAGCAGGTTGGAGCCGGTCTGCCCGACCTGCAGGCCCGGCACCAAGAATGGACCACTCAAGGCGTCGGGAAAGTGACCAAGGTCAACAAGCGCGCTTTTTTTTTGCTCGATCGGCACTCTGACCCGCACGACCTGAATCGCGCCGTCATCGTCCAATACCAGGTCATCACCGACGAACAGATCATAGAACGACCCGACCAGGTTCAGGCCGACCTTGCCCATGAACTCAGGCTCTTCGCCGATCCCGCCGGCATCCGTGAAATGCGCCGCCAGCCAGCCGACGACCGCCGTCTCGTAGCCCGGAACGCCGGCCGCGCCGGCGGGCTTCTTTGCCGCCGCCGGCCCCACCGGGACGAAAACGAACTCCAGCTCGGTCGCCAGCAGCCTCGCGTCCAAGGCCTTGCGCCGGGCCCTGGGATCGGTGCCGCCACCGGGCGCCGCCAACTGTCCCGGCGCGACGGCGGGCCCGATCGGCACCAGGCCCGCGCGAAAGGATTCCAGCCATTGGCGGTGGCGCACCAGCCAGCGCTGATACGCCAGCGACGAGGCCCGATCGCCATTCTTGCGAAACGCCTGGTTATCCAGTTCGGGCAGGAACGGATACATCGGTCCCGCCGGCTCCCTGACCTGCCAGTCGGCGCCCAGGTCCGGCGCGGCCTCGGTCATGGCCGGAATATCCGTCGCCTTGTCCGGACGCGGCTTGACCGGCATGGCCTGCACCGACCACGACGCCGCGGTACCCAACTGCAGGATAACCATGACGAGAAGCAGTAATGCGACGCGGCTTCGCATCAATTGTCTCTGTTGTTAGGTCTTAATGGCAAAGACATCTCCGACATTCACGCCCATGAATGGCGTTAACCCTAAACAGCAATACGGTGATCGGGGGCGTTGACTGGTGGCAGAAAACCGCTGGCTCGTTCACAACGTGACTGGTTGTTGGCGCTTCTGCGACGGGCCGAGTATAGACCAATCACCTGCGCTTTGCTCGATTTTGAACGCCGGCGGAGAAGCGGGCGTCTCCGGCCGTTCGCCGACACGCCTACGGATCGAACGCTCAACCTATGGTAAACCGGCGGCGCGCGGTGACCAAGCGCTATCCGACCGACGCCGCGCGGGTCGCGTCGACGGGTGCCGGCGCGTCGACGCCATGCACCTGCCGCAGGAACGATTCAAACATCAATACGCTCCACAGCGCGGCGCTGTGGTCGCGGCGGCCGGCGATGTGCTGGTCCGCCAGCGACGACAGCACATCCATGTCGAAGATGCCGGTCTCCCGCAACGCCGGGCTGGCGGTGGCGGCGCGCAGCCGTTGGCGCAGCGGGCCGCGGAACCATTTCGCCAATGGCACCGAGAAGCCCATCTTCGGCCGGTAAAGAATGTCGGCGCTGACATAGGGCTCCAACGCCCGCTTGAACAGGTATTTCCCGCTCCGCCCGTTCAGCTTCAGCGCCGGCGGCAACGTCGCGGTCCACTCGACGAACGCGTGGTCGAGAAGCGGCGCCCGCGTTTCCAGCGAGTTCGCCATGCTGGCCCGATCGACCTTGACCAGGATGCCGCCGGCGAGCCAGGTGCCGACATCGGCATGCTGCGCCTGCAGCAGGGGAATGTCGGAATCGGCCGACCGAAACGCCGCTTCCAGCAGCTCGACGGCGTGATAGCCGCCGAGCTCGCGCTTGAAGCCATCGCTGTAGAGGTCCGCGCGCATCTGATCGTTAAGCTTGGAGACGCTGGCGAAGTACCCGGCGACCGTATCGAGCGCCAGTTCCTGGAAGGTCGATTTCGCCCGCAGCCGGCGCGGCGCCCAGTCGAGCTTGGGATAGGCCCGGCCGAGCAGGCCGAACAGCGCCCGCCGCGGCCCGGCGGGCATCGCCCGGCGCACCCGCTCCTCGGCCACATGCCAGGGATAGCGCCGATAGCCGGCCAGAAACTCGTCGCCCCCGTCGCCCGACAGCGCCACCGTCACCCGTTCGCGGGCGATGGCGCTGACGCGATAGGTCGGGATCGCGGAACTGTCGCCGAACGGCTCGTCATAGATCGTGGCCAGCCGATCGACGAGGTCGAACTCGTCGGCGTCGACCTGACGGACGAAATGGCGCGTGCCGTAGCGCTCGGCATGGGCCGCGGCATAGGCCGACTCGTCGAACGCGCGCTGCTTGAACGAGATGGAAAAGGTATTGACCGGATCCGGCGACAGGCCGGACATCAGCGCGACGACGGCGCTGGAGTCAACGCCGCCGGAGAGGAACGCCCCGATCGGGACGTCGGATATCCGGCGGATGTCGACGGCTTCGCGCAGACGGTCGATCAGCTCGGCGCCCAGCGCCGCCTCGTCGCCTCCGGCCGCGGCGTCGAAGCGCACCCGCCAATAGGTCCTGGGCGCGGGCAGGCCGGCGCCGGTGCCGCGCCGCAGGCAGAGCGTGCTCGCCGGCGGCAGCTTGTGGACGCCGCGATAGATCACCTTGGGGTCGGGCACGTAGCCGTAGGCGAAATAGTCCTCGACGGCGCTGGCGTCGATCTCGCGCGGCAGGTTCGCGTGCACGAGCAGCGACTTCAGCTCGGACCCGAACGCGAACAGGCCGTCGGGCAGCAGGGTATAGTAGAGCGGCTTCTTGCCGAGACGGTCGCGGGCCAGGAACAGGGCCTGCGCCCTCTCGTCCCAGAGGGCGAAGGCGAACATGCCCCGCAGCCGCTCGACGCAGGCCTCGCCCCACTCCTCCCAGGCATGCACGATGGTCTCGGTGTCCGATCGCGTGCTGAACCGATGCCCGCGCGCCTCCAGCTCGGCCATCAGGGCCGGGAAGTTGTAGATCTCGCCGTTGAAGACGACGGCGACGCTGCCGTCCTCGTTGTAGATCGGCTGGTCGCCGCTGACCAGGTCGATGATCGCCAACCGCCGGTGCCCGAGGCCGATGCCGGGGGCAAGGTGGTAGCCGTCGCCGTCGGGACCGCGGTGGGCGATGCTGTCGGTCATCCGCCGCAGCAGCGCGTGATCGATCCGGGATCGGTCGCGGGTGTCGAAAATTCCGCTTATGCCGCACATGCGCTCATCATCCCCGGACAGGCCGGACCGGCGGGGTCGGCGCCCCTCAGTCGAAGCGCGCCGCCGCGCGCAGGACCGGCGTCAGCGGCCCGATCCCCCGCAACAGCGCGTCCATCGCGGCCAGCGCGTCGGCCTCGTCGACCTCGTACTCGGCCGAGACGGCGACGACGGCGGCCGGCCGCCGGCCCGACAGCAGCTCGGCCCGTGCCTGCAGCAACTTCGCCTCCAGTCCGCTCGCCGTGAAGGTATCATCGATCCAGTAGCGCGAGACGACAAGGCGTTTGCGCCGGTGCGACAGGACCTGGGTCAGGATCACCTGCTGCCGCTCGCCGGCCAGCTCGACCTGCGCGCGCCGATGGCCGGCGCGTTTCCAGGTGTCATCGTCGTAGAACCGGTTGTCGTGCGAGATGACCTCGGCATTGACGCGCTGGCGCCCGTAGAACGCCACGAACAGATCGACCTCGCCGGCGCCGCCGCGATAGACCTGATGCATGATGGCATCGGCGCCGGGAAAGCGCGGCCGCCAGTCGCCGGCCGCGCCGGCCGCGCGCCAGTCGCCGCCGGCCGCCGGCGGGGTCAGCACCGCGAGGTCGATGGCCGGTTCCAGCGACCGGATGTAGCCGGCATAGGCCGGCGCGACGGAAATGGCGGCGGCGATCAGCACGGCGGTGGTCACCGCGCCGAAACGTCCGATGCCGCCCCCCGCCGCCGGCGGCGCCGCGCCGACATCGTCGTCGCCGGGGCCGTCCTCGCGGAACTGCATGCCGATGACGATCAGCAGCACGATGACCAGCGAGAAGAACAGCCAGCCATAGACCAGATGATCGACGCCGACCGCGAGCTGATGGTCGCTGAGATGCGCGATCATGATCAGGCCGAAAGCCCGGAAGCCATTGGCGATGATCGGCACGACCACCGACAGGACCACGAACGTCGCCCGGCGGCGGTTACTGCGGTAGGTCATGTTGGCGAACAGGAAACCGAAGGCGAGCGAGGCCACCAGGAAGCGCAGGCCGGCGCAGGCTTCCGCGACCACGAAATTGCCGCTGGGGATCGAGATGAAGATGCCGTCCTTGAACACCGGAATGCCGATCAACTGCAGCGCCAGCACCGCGAACTCGGCGGTGAAGTCCTGCAGCGCCGGCACCATGAACTCACCGCTCGGCACCAGGAAGAAGAGATAGAGAAAGGGGAACAGCAGGGCCTTGTAGACCCGCCAGCCGAACATGCTGAACAACACGATCTGGATCATGCCGAGCAACACGAAATGCTGGGCTTCCTGAATGCTGGCGACCTCGGCGACCATGCCGACGAGCCCCGCCGGCGGCAGCAGCAGCAGCGGCCAGAGCATCGGCCGCGGCCAGATCCGCGCGAACAGGGCGCGCCGCTCCCAGATCAGGTAGAGCGTGATCGGCAGGATCAGATAGCAGTGCGTGTAGGTCGGCGACGAGTTCCAGACCCGCACGGCGCTGACCACCTCGTCCGCGTGCAGGCCGAGCAGGAACAGCAGCACCACGAGCGTCGCCGCGCCGGCCTTCCACCAGGCCGCCCGCAGCGACGCGCCGGCGTCCGCCGCCGTCGGCGCCGCCGGATCGTTCACCGCCTTGATGCTCAAACCCGCTCTCCTGACCGACAGGAACCCGATACTACCAAACCACGTTTTCCGCGCCTTTAACGCGCCAGAAGATCCCGCACCTTTTCGAAGCTCGTCCGCCAGCTATAGGAACCGAGCACGCGGTTCCTGGCCCGGCCGCCCAGGTCCGGATGCCCGCCGGCGAGGATGTCAAGCACGGTATCGGCGTATTCATCCGGATCCTCCGCAATCAGCAGATCGCGTCCCGGCACCGCGTCCAGGCCTTCCACGGCCATCGGACTGGCAACCACCGGTCTTGCCATCGCCATGCCTTCCAGCACCTTGTTCTGCACGCCGCGCGCCACCTGCAAAGGGGCGACCACGGCCCCGGCATGGGCTATGTATGGCCTAACGTCCGCGACCCTGCCAGTGACCGTGATCACCGTCCGCGCGTCGAGGGCCTGGACCCGCCGGTCGGGATTGGCGCCGACGATAAACAGCACGGCGTTGGGCAGCCGCGCGGTGATCCGGGGCAGGACCCGCTCGGCGAACCAGATCACGGCATCGACATTGGGCCAGTAATCCATGGCGCCGGTGAAGACCAGCGGCAGGACGCCGGCCGGATACGGATCGGCATGGCCGATCGAGGGATCGAAGAACGCGCAATCGACGCCATTGCCGACGACATGCACCCGGTCCGCGGTCGCCGGCGACCGCGACCGGAACAGCGCCGCCTCGGCCTCGGAGACGAACAGCGTGGCGTCGAACGCCGCCGAGGCCCGACGCTCGAACTCGGCCAGCGTGCGGGCTTCCCGGCCATAGACCCAGCGGCCGGGGCCGGACTTCGCCGCCGCGTACTGGCGCCATTTGTCGGAATCGACGTCGACCATATCGACGACGCGCCGGGCGCCGTCCCAGCGCGGCCCCATCACGTAGCCGGCGACACCGGACGAAAAGACGAAGACCTTGTCCGGCTTCAGCCGGGCGGCCAGGTCGTCGAGCCAGGCGGCGAGGCGGCGGTCCCGGAAATACCGGCAGGTCAGCGGTTCCCGGCCGGCCAGCGCCGGCAGGCTGCGCAGCCTGGCGGCCAGCGGCCGCAAGGGCCGCAGCAGGCAGGAGGCGCAGCGGTCGCGCAGAACCCGCTCGTACTGCCAGTCGGCGGGGTCGTCGACGAAACTCGCCAGATGCACGCGGTACTCCTCGGCCAGACGCGACAAAAGGTTCCAAGAGCGGACCTTGTCGCCCTTGTTCGGTGGGTATGGGATGCGCTGGGAGACGAAGACCAGGTCCTGCAACGCATCATCCTAGGTTACGAACGATGAACGGACCGAAAGCGTTCGCGACCGGCAGCGGCAGGCGCTTCCAAAGCGCGATAAAGAGCCGGTATTTGGGGTTCAGCGGGTTCACGTCGGGAATCGCGCCACCGTTGCGCAGGTTGAACTCGTAATGCAGCGGCTCGGGCGCGAAGCCCCAATTCTTCTTGAACGAAAACGACCCCGTGCCGGCCTTGCTGCGGCCGAAGTCGAACAGCCGGCAGCCGCGCGCCATGGCCCGCTCCATGACCCGCCAATACATGAAGTCGTTGGCGCCGTAGCGGCGGGCCTCGACGGTACCGCCGCCATAGTAGGGCAGCACCTCGTCGCGGAAGAAGAAGCTCATGACCGCGGCGACCGGCCGGCCGTCGGGGCCGGTGACGGTCAGGACCTCGCAGTCCCGGCCGAACTCGTCCCGCAGGAGGCGGAAATACCGTTTCGAGAAGACCGGGGTGCCGAGGTTACGCACGCTGGTGGCATAGACATGGTGAAAGCGGTCGACATCGTCGTCGAGCGTATCGCCGAGCTGGCCGGCCTTCAGCGCCTTGCGGACGACGGCGCGCTGCTTGCGCGGGATCGCCTTCAGGTTCGCGTCGGACGACGGCTCGATCGGCCGCCGGAAGGTAACGTAGAGGCCGTCCTTGCAGGGCCAGTCGGCGCGGCCGCGCTCGCGGCAGCGATACTCGACGAAATCGGCGCCGACCCGGTGCATCAGGTCGACGGCATAGCCGTCGAGCGCGGCGGCCGCGGTCGGATCGCTGACGGCCGGTCCGCCATAGACGCCGAAGGCGTTCGAAATCAGGCCGTTCGAAAAGATTCGGCTGTGCACGTGCACCAGCGGCAGGACGCCGCAGATCTCGCCGGCCCGCTCGGCATAGGCGAAATGGCAGCGATGGCCGAAGGCCCGCTCGATCACCCGCCGCCAGCCGGCGCGATGGAAGAAGGTCGCCGACGGTGTCGCGGCGACGAACGCGTCCCAGCGCGCGGCGCCGGCATCGTCCAGTCCATGTACGGTGACGGCCGACATGCCGGCGCTCACCCGGTCCCGGTGGCGCCGATCCGGTACACCTGGTCCATGCGTCCCCAGGCGAAGTCCGTCAGCAGACGGCGCAGACGGCCCTGCATCCGGCCGAGGCCGGTATAGTGCCGCACCCGGGTCCGGACCGAGATCCCGGTCTGGCGCGGCTGTTCGGGATCGACCTCCCAGGGGTGGAAATAGAAGATCCCCGGCTGCCGGTCGGCCCGGTTCACGCGCCGCATCTGCCAGCGCGACAGGCGATAGGGCAGCAGCCGGAAGTAGCCGCCGCCGCTGCACGGCAGGTTCCGGCCGAACAGGCGGACGGTGGTCATCGGGATCTCGCGGGTGCCGCCGTCGCCCGAGGGATAGAACGGAAACCGCGGCGCGTCCGGCATGCCGTAGAAATCGTGGCGCACCGGATAGATGCTGGAGCTGTAGGCGTAGCCCTCCTCGGCCAGCACGTCATAGGCCCACATGTTGTCGCCGCCGATCGAGAAGGTGGCGGCGCGATAGCCGTTGACCGGAACGCCGCCGGTATCCTCGAGCAGCCGCTTGGTGCGCCGGATGTCGGCACGGAATGCGTCCGGCGTCTGCGTGTCGGCGCGGATATGGGCGTATCCGTGGCTGGCGAGCTCGTGTCCGCCGGCGACGATGCGGCTGATCAGCGCCGGATAGCGCTCGGCCACCCAGCCCAGCGTGAAGAACGTGCCCCGCACGTCCGCGTCCGCGAAGATCCGCAGCACCCGGTCGGTGTTGCGCTCGACCCGGCAATCGAGGGTGTCCCAGTCGTCGCGGCTGATGCGGTCGGCGAAGGCCTGAACCTGGAAGTAATCCTCGACGTCAACTGTCAGCGCGTTCGTAATCGGCGAACGTCCGGCGTCCGCGGCTTCGGCGCCGACGCCGGCGCGCGGCGAGGCGGCTGTGCCGGCGTTGGGGTCGGGCGCTGCCCTCGCCTTCAACTGCGGCTGAGACATCCTCCGTCGCTCCTTCCATTTGCTGCACCAGAACCCGCAGCACGCGGCTCATGGTCCGCTCGTTCAGCTTGACATGATCCTCGACCGCGCCGAGGCGCTTGATGACCTCGTCATATCCGGACGGGGTTCCGGCGGGCGCGGTATCCGCCGGCACCACCGCCGCCGTGTCGTCGGCCGCCGCGGCCGGCGCCACGCCCGACGTTCCAGCCGGCGCCGAGGGCTCGGAGACCATCACCTGGCGGGTCTCCGCGGCATGCTCGGCCGCCACGCGCGTGACCACCTCCCCATCGATCTTGTGCAGTTCCTCCAGGAAACCATACAGCAGCAACCGTGAACACAGCATGTTGATCAGGCGCGGCACGCCCTTGGTGTAGTCGAATACCTGCCGGAATGCCTCGTCGGTGAATTCCGGATCGCGGTTCCAGCCCGCCATGTGCAGACGATGCTCGACATAGTGCCGGGTCTCGTCCAGCGACAGCGGGCCGAGGTGGTACGACGCCGTCACCCGCTGACGCAACTGCTCGAGCTCGGGCATGGCCAGCGTCGTGCGGAACTGCGGCTGGCCGAGCAGGAAGCACTGCAGCGGCGTGCGCGCGCCGACCTGGAAGTTCGACAGCATGCGCAGTTCCTCGAGCGCGCCGGCGGTCAGGTTCTGGGCCTCGTCGACCAGCAGCAGGGCGCGTTTACCGGTCTCGTGGAGGCTGGTCAGAAAGGCCTCGATCTTGCGCAGGAGCGTGGCCTTGTCGACATTCTCGGTCGGAATGTCGAAGGCGGAGGCCACCATCCGCAACATCTCGTCGGCATTGAGCTGCGTGCTGACAATGTTGAGGGCGAGATAGTGCTGCTTGTCGAGCGTGGCCAGCAGATGGCCGACCAGGGTGGTCTTGCCGGCGCCGATCTCGCCGGTGATGATGATGAAGCCCTCGCCCTGGCTCAAGCCATAGGTCAGGTGCGCCATGGCGCTGTTATGCACGCTGCTGGCGAAGAAAAAACTTGGGTCCGGCGTTAGCTGGAACGGCAACGCCTGCAGCCGATAGAATTCGGTATACATAGCGGGCTGAAACTAAAAGGTTTTTACCAGCCGCACCGAAGCAACGTTCTCGGTCAGATCGGGTTCGTTGGCATCCGTGTCGCGCCGCAGGTGACTTACCCGAAAGCTTGCCCGAACCGTCCGGCCGACGTTGTAGCCGAGCGAAGCGTTGAAGCGGAACGTGCTGGTATCGTCATTCGCATCGTCCTCCGCGTCGGTAAAACTTGCGTTAAGCGCCAGATTCAAGTCCGGTCGGAGATCCCGGTTGAAGTTGACCGACCCGCTGATGACGGTCTGTTCGCGGGCCGCCGGCTCGGTCGTGCGCTTGGTGTGGGCGAGCCGCATGCCGTAGCGGTTGCGGCCGCGGCTGCCGGACAGCGACGCCGTGAAGGTCTCGTTCCGCAGTACCGTGTCCTGGTCGCTGAGATCGAAATCGGAGTCGACCACGTCGATCGGCAGGCCCGTGCGGGTGTCGATGAAGTTGCCGTCCTCGTCCTGGCCGATGAACAGGAAGGCGTTGTCGGCGGCGGACTGCTCGATATCGACGGTGATGTTGTAGGAGGCGTTCGCCCGCAGCGTTGGCGAAAACTCGTAGCTGCCGCTGCCGCTGTAGAAATCGTCGTCGTACCGGCGCCCGTATTCGAAGCTGAGGTCGGTGCGCGGTCCCGGGCGGAGACGGGCGCCGACGGTCCAGATCTCGCCGAACAGGTCGTCGTCGTCCACCGAGCTGTCGTTCAGGTCTTCGTAGCCGGCGCTGCCGATCACGGAAATCATGCGGTTGACCGCGTATTCGGCGCGCGCCTGGCCGGACTTGGTGGCGAAATTGTTGTCGCTGTCGCCGCGGGCGGAGCGCCGGTAGCTGGCCTGCACCGACCAGGAGAGCTGGGTGAAGTCGGCGCCGCTGCTGAAGACCTGGGAGACCCGGTTCGTCTTGGTGTCCGACGGCGCGGTGTTGCCGTCGGAATCGTCGTTGAGCGGATCGAACACGGTCTCGCTGTAGGTGTAGCGCGTCGACGACCGCGCGAAGCCGCCGAAGTTGAAGACGTAGAGCGGGCTGACGCGGAAATTGAACACCTCGGTCTGGTTGTCGCCCAGATTCCGGTCGACGCTGGAAATCGCGCCGGTGCGGTTGTCGACGACCCGATTGAACGAGGTCTGGGCGTCGACGAACAGGTGCTCGCGGATCAGTTCGGTATTCGCCGAGCCGAGCAGCCGATGCGTCCGGCTGCTCAGTTCCGTCTCCTCCAGATACTCCTCGTAGCTGAGCGTGTAGTCGAGGTTCAGCGACAGCCGCGCGCCGGTGCCGCGGATGCTGACGCCGGACGAGCCGGAATGGATGGCGTCGGCCTCCTTGCGGCCGGCGACGCCCTGGACATTGTCGGTATAAATGGTTTCGGACTGCGCCCGCGGCGTGATCCGCCAGTCACCGGCATGCGCGGAAGAAATCGGAAAAAGAACCAAAGCCGGGCCGACGAATGCAAATATCTGCCGCCGAATGACGGAACGACCCAGCATTGCCAAATGACACCCGACCGATAGATTAACGCGCAACTTCACTCAGCAGCCGCGGGAAGTCAATAGTAATACGAATAGGCGCCGAAACGGTCGCCACCCGCCTCCATCTTGGCTTTATTTAGCACGAGATTGATATTCTGGCAGCCGCCCAGCAGCGTCAGCGCCGATTCGATGGCTTTCTGGCTGGTCTTTTCCGCCTCGACCACGAACAGAAGCTGGCCGACATGCATGGCCAGCACGCTCGGCTCGCTGGTCGCCAGCACCGGCGGGGTGTCGATGATGATGACGCGGTCAGGGTAGCGCTCGGCCAGTTCCTCGACGAGCTGCCCCATGCGGTTGCTGGCGAGCAACTCGGTCGGGTTCATCACGTCGGTGCCGGCCGGCAGCAGTGTCAGGTTCGGGATGTCCGTGCGCTTCAGGACGTCGGCGAGATCGGTCGAGGGATCGGCGACCACGTTGAGCAGCCCCTTCTCGGCGGTCACGCCCAGCATGCCCATCGACGAATGCTCGCTGGTATTGTGCATGTCGGCATCGACCAGCAGCACGTTCAGGTCATGCTCGGACACCATGCTCATGGCCAGGTTGACCGCCGTGTGCGACTTGCCTTCGCCCGGCCGCGCGCTCGTCACCATGATCAGGTTGCCGTTGCGCGTCCGCTGATCGTCGGTCGCGAAGGCCTTCAGCAGCAGGGGCCGCTTGATGAGGCGGAATTCCTCGACGATCTGGGTTCGCTCGCCCGCCGGCACGATGCAGCCGGCAAGCTGCAGACGCACCTGATCGATCTGCACGATGCCGCCGCGTCGGCCGCCATCGGCCGACGGGGCCGCGGGACGCCCGGACACCGGTGGCCGCGGGTCATCGGCGGCGGCCGGTCGCGGCGCGGGGGCCGGCGGCGTCTCGACGCCGGACGGGGCCGGCACCACCGCCGGCGCGGCGGGGGTCGGCGCGGCCGGTGCCGGCGCGGCACTCGCCGCTGCCGGCGGCGGCATGCCCGTCGCGGCAATGCGCTGCGCCGCCTTCTCGACCAGCGACGCGCCGCCGTCCGACCGGGCGCGGTCGGCGGCCCGCTGGATCAGGCCTGGTACCCTCGCTTCCGAGCTCATATCAGTTGCGTCAACTCAAGTTCAGACATGTTCTGCCGCAACGGAACCTCGAACACGATCAGGCCACCGAAGACCAGCAGCAGACAGACGCAGGCGACCGCGAAACCGGCGAGGCCCGCATGCTGCCGTCGTCGGTTGCCGCTGGACACGATCGCCGATACCGCGCCCAGCACGGGCAGGCCGAACGTGTCGCGCAGGCTGGCCGTGTTGTGGAACGAGACGTCCATCTGCGACAGCAGGTAGGCAAAGGCGATGCCGGACCCCAGACCGGCGGCCAGCACGATCGTCATGAAGAACGGCCGGTTCGGCCCGTTCGGGATGGTCGGCACTTCCGGCGGATCGACGATCCGGAACTGAATGTCGGTTTCGGCGTCGACGGCCTGCGCGATCTTCGCCGACTCGCGCCGGGCCAGAAGCTGCTCGTAGTTGCTCTTGATCACCGAATAGTCACGGTTCAGGCCCGACAGCCGGGCCTCGACCAGCGGCGCCGTCGTCGCCATCTTCTCGAAGTAGGCGAGGTCCTCGGCGGCCCGGTTCAATTGGCGTTCGCGCGTGGTGACCTGGGATTCGGCATCGACCAGGCGCAGCTTGATATGCTCGTAGAGCGCGTTCGGCACCTTGGTCTTGGCGCCGCCGCCGCCGGTATCCTCGCCCTCCGCCTCGGCTTCGGCCGCCGCGAGCAGACGCTCCTCTTCCTGCGCCAACTGCTCGTGCAGGTATTCGATCTGCCGGCGCGAGGCGATCACGTCGGGATGCGCCTCGGTATAGCGGCCCAGCAGCAGCACGATCTGCCGCTCGGCTTCCTTGATCCGGCGTTCCAGCTCGACGATCGGCGAGCTCGCGGCATCGCCGCTGTTGAAGATCACCTGCGGCGTGGCGTCGACCTCGAGATATTGCGGCACGGTCGCGATCTGCTCGCGCAACTGGTCACGCAAGGCCAGCGCGTCCTGATGCTCGGCCTTGGCGCGCTCCAGCGCCGCGGCCGCGGCCTGGCGCTTGCCGACATAGCCGCCGGCGCCGCGGCCGAATTCGAGGTTGTTGGCCTTGAAGTCGGCCAGCCGGCGCTCGGCCTCCTGAAGCTGGCGCTCGTAGACGGCGAGCTGGGCCTCCAGAAAGGCGCGCGCCTTCTCCATGTCCGACCGGTTCTCGCCCAGATTGTTTTCGACGAAGATATTCACCAGCGACTGCACGACCCGCTGGGCCAGCTTCGGGTCCTCGCTCTCATAGGCGATCGTGAACAGGTCACGGCCCTGGGATCTGATCGAGATCCGCTCGGCGACACTCTTGATCAGCGCGTCCATCTCGGCGTCCGTCTCGACCGTCAGGTCGAGGTCGGTCATGCGGATGATCTCCAGCATGTTCGGCCGGCTGAGCAGGGTCCGCTTCATGAAGGCGACCTGCTGGTTCAGGTTCGGCGCCACGGTCAGGCCGCGCAGCAACGGCGCCAGCATGGTCTGGGTGTCGACATAGATCCGGGTCCGGGACTCGTACCGGTCGGGCATGTTCAGGACCACGAACCAGCCCCCCAGGCAGAGCCCCCAGGCGATGCCGGCAATGATCCAGCGCCGGCGCCAGATGGCCCGCAAAATGGCCAGAATTTGCGTCCGCAGATCACCCATTTCGCTCTTTCCTTGGATCGGTTCCGGCCGGACCAAACCGGCAGGTAACCTTATAATCCAAAGTCAGTCAGGCATTCATGTGACAGCAGTCACATCACACAAAGTGATCACGCTACCGCACACACATAAATGATGTCTTTAAGCTCTTCTTAGAAGAAGCTCTGGGGCACGATGATCACGTCGCCCGGCAGCATCTCCACGTTGGCGCTGACATCGCCGTCCTTCAGGAGGTCGTCCAATCGCACCCGGAAGCTCTTGTTCTCGCCCTCGATCCGCCGCACCACGACGGTCCGGTTGCCGGCGGCGAACTGGGTCAGGCCGCCGACGGCGATCATGACGTCGAGTACGGTCATATCGTCACGATACGGAATGGCCGACGGCTGGGCCGCCTCGCCGACCACCCGGACCTGCTGGTCGAACGGACCGACGAAACCGGTGACGATGACGGTGACGATCGGGTCCTGGATAAACTTCTTGAGCTCTTCCTCGATGTCCCGGGCGAGCTGCGTCGGCGTCTTGTTGGCCGCCTGCAGATCCTCGATCAGCGGCGAGGAGATCTTCCCGTCCGGCCGCACGGGCAGCGAAATGCCCAGTTCCGGGTTGCGCCAGACGAAGACGCTCAAGTTGTCGCCGGCACCGATCAGATAGTCCGGCGTCGGCTGCTCCTCGGTGATCGTCGGCGCCAGCTCCCGGCCCGAACAGGCCGCGACCAGCATGACCGCCGCCGCCAGCGCCAAGCCACGGACGGGAAAGAAAGCAGATTTCGTCATCGCCGCCTACCTCGAGGTCGCCATACATTCCACGCACCGGTTGCCGATGCGTACGCGCCGCCGCGCCCAGAGCCGGCCCGGCAACAGCAACTTGCCAACACCGCAACCTATGTGCTTTGAACTAAGCAATTGTTTAGCCTGTAAGATCGCGTTTGTCAGGCGATAATTACGTGTCCCGGCGGTTGCCGGCCGCGACGGCGCGATCGTAGGGACAGCGGGCGGCGACGAATTGACTTCGAACAACGCGGCTCCGCCGCACGACGGCGCCGGCCCGGCTTTCGAGACGGACTATGCCGCCCTCTTCCGCCGGAGCGCCAGCCCGGACTATTACGCCCATCCCGACTGGTTCCGGAACCTCGCGGCAACCTGCCTCACCGCGTCCGAGAACGCCGTGCTGTTCACGGCGCGCGATGCCGATGGTGCCGCGGTCGCCGCCCTGCCGGCCAGGCGGCATGCGGCATCCGACATCTTCCCCGGCGCCCGCGCGATCGGCAGCCTGACCAACTTTTACGCCTGCAACTTCACGATCGCCGCCCGGCCGGACGCCGACCTGGCGGCCGCCTGTCGGCAGATCGTCGACGCCATGACGGCGGACGGCCACCGGCCCGATATCCTGCGCCTCGACACCCTGCCGCGCGAGGCGCCGGCCTTCGATGCCCTGGTCGCGACGATCCGCGCGCGCGGCTGGCCGCTGCGGACCTATTTCCACTTCGGCAACTGGTTCGAGACCGTCGCCGGGCTCGGCTATGACGACTATCTCGCCCGCCGTCCGTCGCGCCTGCGCAACACCATCGCGCGCAAGCGGCGCCAGCTCGAAAAGACGCACGACGTGGACTTCGAGATCTGCCGCTCGCCGGCCGAGGTCGCGGCGGCCATGGCCGGCTACGAGACGATCTACGCGGAAAGCTGGAAGCCGGCCGAGCCGTTTCCCGCCTTCACGCCGGGACTGGCCCGGTCCGCGGCGGCGAACGGCGCCCTGCGCCTGGGCATCTGCCGCCTCGACGGCGTGCCCGCGGCGGCCCAGATCTGGCTGACCTACGGGGGCCGCGCGACGATCTTCAAGCTGGCCGACGCGGCCCGCCACCGCCGGCGCTCGCTCGGCACCGTGCTGACGGCGGAAATGATGCGGCACGCCCTGGAGGTCGATCAGGTGCGCGAGGTCGATTTCGGCCGCGGCGACGACGCCTATAAGCGCGACTGGCTGTCGCAGCGGCGCGAGCGCTGGGGCATCCTCGCCTGCAACCCCCGGAGCCTCAGGGGCCTGGCCGCGGCCGGGCGGCACCTGCTGCTGCCGGCGCTGAGGGACCGGCTGCGCCGCCGGCCGCGCTGAGCCGGTGGCGCGCCAGCGTCCGTTCGCAGATCTCCTCGAAGATACGCGCGACGCCGGGCGCGCTGAAATGCCGCTCGACATAGGACCGCGCGGTCGTCGCCAGCCGTTCGCTCAAGGCGGCGTCGGCCAGCAGGCGCAGGACCTCGGCGGCAAAGCCGTCGGCCGTGTCGGCGCGCAGGTAATGTTGACCCTCGTCGAGCGGCAGTCCTTCGACCCCGATCGTGGTCGAGACCACCGGGCAGCCCATGGCCATGGCCTCGTAGACCTTGATGCGCGTGCCGCCGCCGACGCGCAGCGGAATGGCATAGACCTGCGCCGCGTGCACGTGGGGCCGGATATCGTCGACGAAGCCGGTAAAGGTCCAGGGCAGGCCGCGCCGGCGCGCCCGCTCGACCAGGTGCGCCGGCGGGTCGCGGCCGACGACGACGACGTTCGCCGCCGGCGCGGCCCGCGCCACCGTCGGCCAGATCGCGTCCATGAAGAACTCGATGCCATCGATGTTGGCGGCCCAGTTCATCGAGCCGGTGAAGACGATGGTGCCGCCCCCGGGCGGTCCCGGCGGCGGTGCCCGAAAGCCGAAGAAATCGAGATCGACGGCCGTCGGAATCGCCTCGACGACCGGGCTGCCATAGGCCTGCCGGAAATGCTCGGCATCACGCTCCGACACGGCGATCACGGTATCGAACCGCCGCAGCGCCGCCCGCTCGAACCGGACCATCTTGCGCCACTGGTCCCGCCACACCGCGCGGCTGACCGAATTGCCGGCCACGTCCACGTGCCGGGCGAAGATCTCGGCTTCGACGTTATGCGTGAACAGCAGCGACGCGGGCGCGAGGTCCTCGGGCGTCAGCACCGCCGCGTGCGCGAAGTCGGTGACGACCAGATCGCAGCCGCGCGCCAGCTCGGCCCGGACCGCCGCCAAACCGGCGGCCGAGCGGTCGCAGGCCACGGCGACCGGCAGCGACGACAGCAGATACGACAGCCGGCGCAGGCCGAACCACCTGCCCTGGCGGCGAAACGGCCAGTCGACGAAGCGGTCGCAGACCGCGGCGAGCTCGTCGGCATGGCGTTCCGGCTGCCCCGGCCGGGCCGGCGACAGCAGCGTGATCTCGAAGCTGCCGCCCTTCAGGCCGCGCAGGACGTTGGTGGTGCGGATCTTGCCGCCGGCGTCGGTGGGAAACAGGAATTGCGGCGAAATGAACAGCAGCCGCGGGCGTGCCGTCACCAGCAGACGCCTTCATAATCGGCGCCGTCGAGGTCTTCGAGCGCCTTGACGCCCTGGAGATCGACGATGGTCCGCCCGCCATGGCCGGCGGCGATCGCGTCGACGGCGCGCCGGTCCGCGTGCCCGATGACGATGGTGCCGGCGCCGTCGAGCGCGGCGACGGGATCGGCCACCAGCATCCGCTCGACATGCGGTATCTCGCGGTCGATGAAGTCCCGGTTGGCGCCCATCAGACGGCTCGCCTCGACATGCGGATCATGGATCGCCAGCGCGTAGCCCTTGCCGATCAGCCGCTCGGCCAGCGCCACCAGCGGCGATTCGCGCAGATCGTCCGTGCCCGGCTTGAAGGCGAGGCCGAACAGCGCCACCTTGCGCCGGCCATGGCGGGTGACCATCTCGAAGGCACGGTCGATATGGGCGTCGTTACTGGCCAGCACCTGGTCGAGAAGCGGTAGCCGCAGCTCGGCCTCGCGGGCGAAGGCGAGCAGGCCGCGCAGATCCTTCGGCAGGCAGGAGCCGCCGAAAGCGTAGCCGGGACGCAGATAGGCCGGCGAAATGTTCAGCTCGGTATCGCGGCAGAAGATCTCCATCGCCTCGCGCCCGTCCATGCCGAGCGACTTCAGCAGCGCGCCGGCCTCGTTGGCGAAGGCGATCTTCAACGCGTGGTAGACGTTGCAGAGATACTTCACCGACTCGGCGATACGGAAGCCAGTCCGGACCACCGGCGCGTCGATGCCCTTGTACAGCGCCTCGACGGCGTCGAAGGCAGCGTTGGCGTCGGCGCCGATGATCGTGAACGGCGGCTCGTGGAAGTCGCGGACCGACCGGCCCTCGCGCAGGAACTCGGGATTGAAGGCGACGTCGAGTCCCTCGCCCAGCGTCCGCCCGGAATGGGCGGCAAGCGCCGGCGCGATACGCGCTTCGGTCGTGCCCGGCGGGATCGTGCTGCGGGCGACGACGACGTGCGGCGTGGTCTTGTCCCGGAGCGCCAAGCCGATATCTCGGCTGACGGCGTCGATGGCGTTGAGCGACGGCGCGCCGCCGCGGCTGCTCGGGGTGCCGACCGAGATCAGCGAGATGTCGCTCTCGGCGACCGCCTCGGCCGTGTCGCCGGAGACCCGCAGGCGGCCGCTGTCGACGCCCTGCCTGACCAGGTCGTCGATATCGTCCTCGACGATGGGCGAGGCCCCCGACCGCAGCATGTCCAGCTTGCGCGGATCGACGTCGACGCCGATGACGTCATGGCCCAGCCTGGCGAAGCAGGCCGCCGAGACGGCACCGACATAGCCCATGCCGAAAATCGAAACTCTCATCGTACGGCCGTCTCACTCGGATGCGCGCGCTGTGCTATTTCGCGACAGGCACGGGCGGCGCCGGATCGGTTCCCGGCGATCAATGCACGATTCACGCCATCACCACGTTGGACCGCCCCTCGCGCCACGGCCCGGTGGCGTTCCGGGTATCGACCACCAGCCGGCAGTTCTCGACCACCGCCGCATAGTCGACGTCGTCATGATCGGTGCAGATCAGCGCCGCGTCATATTCGCGCAGGGCCTGGGCCGACCAGGCGATGCCGCGGCGCCCGGCCAGCGTCGCGTGCTCGCGCGTCTTCGGGATCTCGGCGACATGGGGATCGTAATAGTCGACCCGCACGCCGCGGGCCTCCAGGGTGGCGATGATGCGAAACGCCGGGCTCTCGCGGGTATCGTCGACATTCTTCTTGTAGGCCAGCCCCAGGACCAGGATCCGCGCGCCGTTCAGCGGCGTCGAGAACCGCATGTCGAGGGCCGTCGCCAGGCGGTCGACGACATAGGCCGGCATGCCGGTATTGACCTCGCCGGCCAGCTCGATGAACCGGGTGGCGACGTCGAACTCGCGCGCCTTCCAGGTCAGATAGAACGGATCGATCGGGATGCAGTGACCGCCCAGGCCCGGGCCCGGGTAGAACGGCATATAGCCGAAAGGCTTGCTTTTCGCCGCCTCGATCACTTCCCAGACATCGATGTCCATGCTGTCGAAGACGACCTTGAGCTCGTTGACGAGCGCGATATTCACGGCCCGGAAGATATTCTCGGTCAGCTTCACGGCCTCGGCGGTGGCGAGCGATGTCACCGGCACCACCCGCGGCACGATCCGGCCATAGAGCGCCCCGGCAAGCCGGGACGAGGCGGCATCATGGCCGCCGACGACTTTCGGAATGGTTGACGTCTCGAAGTCGATGTTGCCCGGGTCCTCGCGCTCGGGCGAGTAGGCGAGGTAGAAGTCCCGGCCGCAGACCAGGCCGGTGGCCTCCAGGACCGGCTTTACCAGCTCGGCGGTGGTGCCGGGATAGGTCGTCGATTCGAGCACCACCAGGTGCCCAGGCCGCAGATGTTCGGCCACCGTCGCCGCCGTCGCCTCCACGAAGGACATGTCCGGCTCGCGATGACGGGTCAGCGGCGTCGGAATACAGAGCAGAACCGCGTCGGCCTCGCGCAGCCGCGAGAAATCCGTCGTCGCCTGGAACCGGCCGTCGGCGACGATCCGCTCGATCGCCGAACTGGGAATGTGCTTGAGATACGAGCGGCCGGCGTTCAGCGCCGCCACCCGCTGTTCATCGACATCGAAGCCCAGGATCGGCAGGCCCTGCCGGACGAATGCCTGGGTCAGCGGCAGGCCGACATAGCCCAGGCCGATGACGCCGACGACGTAGTCGCCGCTTTCGATGCGCTGTTCTAGCTGTTCAATCATCATACGATTCCCGGCTGGCGGCGGCGCGCCCGCCCGACCCGCAGCATCGGCACCAATAGTGGAAGGTTATTGGGACGATCTTCATCTATTCGAAAGATCATTGTGTTGGAAGCTCTGTTTTAATATCTAGCGGCCCAACGCCTGCCAAGTTGAGAATCATCAGGTCCCTTCCGGCCGCGTCCGGACCGCTCGGACCCGAGCCGTCGTCTTTTCGAAGCAATGAACCGAGCCGAACCCGACATGGCCGATATGACGAAACCTGCCGCGGGCAGGCGTCCGCCCTACCGTGTCGCCCTGGTCGGCGCCGGCAATATCGCCGAATCGCACGCCGAGGCGCTCCGCGGCATCAAGACGGCGCGGCTGACCGCGGTGGTCGATCCCGACCGCGACAAGGCCCGGGCCTTCGCGGCCAAGTGGCGCGCCGGCAAGGTACTGGCCAGCACCGACGAGCTGATCGAGGCCGGTCTCTGCGACACGGCGCATGTGCTGGTGCCGCCGGACCTGCATCGCGCCGTCGCCGAGCCGC
>JANQKO010000400.1 GCA_028281075.1 Alphaproteobacteria bacterium
GTGACCTTGGCCTCGTCGCTGGAATAGGTAATGCCGCTGACGACCGCTTGTTCCACGATTTCGTCCTCATCAACAACAAGGGTGCCCGGCGCGTCGGTGAAGCTTGACAGCACCTGCACCCGAACCCGGTGATTCATGGCTAGTTCGACGGAGCGGGTCTGCAAGACCTTGGCGCCCTGAGATGCCATTTCCAGCATCTCCTCGTAGGTGATTCTAGCAAGCTTGCGGGCCTGCGTCACAATGCGGGGGTCGGCCGTGAACACGCCCTCGACATCGGTATAGATGTCGCAGCGGTCGGCCCCCAGCGCCGCCGCCAGCGCCACGGCCGTGGTGTCGGTGCCGCCACGGCCGAGCGTGGTGACGCGGTTGTCGGGGCCGAGTCCCTGAAAGCCGGCGACGACGGGGACCTGTCCCTGCCCCAGCCGGGAGACCAGTTCGTCCGCCTCGATGCCGAGGATGCGGGCGCTGCCGTGCACATCGTCGGTCCGGATCGGCACCTGCCAGCCGAGCCAGGAGCGGGCGCTGACGCCCATCTGCTGCAGAGCCATCGCCAGCAGGCCCACGCTCACCTGCTCGCCCGACGAGACGACGGTGTCGTATTCGCGCGCGTCATGCAGCACGCTGGTCTCGCGCGTCCAGTCGATCAGTTGATTGGTCTGCCCGGCCATGGCCGAAACCACCGCCGCCACCTCGTGGCCGGCGTCGACCTCGGCCTTGATACGGCCGGCGACGTTGTTGATGCGCGCGATATCGCCGACGGACGTGCCACCGAATTTCATCACGATGCGCGACATACAGGCCTCTCCGGCGCCGGCGGCGAAACCGGCCCAACAATCCGCCAAGCGATGCTGTTGAACGCCTTGTCCTCGCAAGGCGGCGTATACATACTCTGACAGACAGCCCGAGACAAGCGGAGAACTGGCATGCCGCACGCCGCCGCGCAGGCCCATGACGCCAGCGTCGACCCGGACGAGATCGACCGGTTCTCGGCACTCGCCGAGTCCTGGTGGGACGCCGACGGCCCGATGCGGCCACTGCACCGGTTGAACCCGGTGCGCCTGGCCTACATGCGCGACAAGCTATGCCGGCGGTTCGACTGCGATCCGGCGTCACTCAGGCCGCTCGCGGGCCTGACGATCGCCGATGTCGGTTGCGGCGGCGGCCTGCTGAGCGAGCCGCTGGCGCGGCTCGGCGCGGATGTCGTCGGGATCGATGCCGCGGCCGAGAATATCGGCGTCGCGCGGGCGCATGCCGGGGAGGCCGGCCTGGCGATCGACTACCGCTGCACGACCGCGGAGGCGCTCGCCGAGTCCGGCGCGCGCTTCGACGCCGTCGTCAGCATGGAGGTCGTCGAGCATGTCGCCGATCTCGGCGCCTTCCTGGCGGCGCTGGCGCGACTGGCGACGCCGGGCGGCGCGGTGCTGCTGTCGACGCTGAACCGGACGCCGAAGGCCTGGGCGCTGGCCATCGTCGGCGCCGAATACCTGCTGCGCTGGCTGCCGCGCGGCACGCATGACTGGCGCAAGTTCGTCAAGCCGGCCGAGCTGGTGCGCAAGTCGCGCCAGGCCGGCATCGCGCTCGAGGACGTGACCGGCCTCAGCCTCGACCTGCGCCGCCGCGACTGGCGCCTGTCGTCCGACCGCGACGTCAACTACCTCGCCTACGGCCGGAAAACGTCGGCATAAACCGGCTTACCAGATACAGGTAGCGAACGGATCTAATAGGGACGGTCACCGTAGGCTAATGCAGGCTAGGCATGGTGCCGGCGGTGATGCCGGATTTTGAACCACAAAGACGCGAAGGCACAAAGAAGCAAACGTTTGTTGGCGCGAAGCGCCGAAAAACAGGTTTGTTCTTCGTGTCTTTGCGTCTTTGTGGTGAAACCTCCTGCGCCGCAGGCTCGGAAAACTTCAACGTCGTTGACGCCTTGGCGTCTTGGCGGTGACATTCGCTGCCTCGCCGCATCCGAAGACGCGATCCGGCTATTGCCAATCGTCGAGTTCTGGCGACGGCAATGGCTCGAAGAATGCCCGCGTGACCTTGCCCTTCCACTGCCCCGGCACCCGCGGCAACGGCCGTTCGACCGGAACCAATCTGGCGACGGGCTTTCCCGCCTTCGCGACAATGACGTCGTCGCCTGCCGCCACCTGCCGCAACAATCGACTCAAGTGTGTTTTCGCATCACTGATGTTTACGACAACAGTCGCCATCAATTTCACCGCCTTCCGGCTGCCGGTCGGACCGTCACAGACCTTGACCGGACGTTAATTGTCGGCGCGGGGGACCCAGGGAATGACACCGACCTCGATGCCCTCGTCGGCGAGTTCCTTCGATTCTTCCTTCGTGGCCTCGCCGTAGATCCCGCGCTCCTCGGTCTCGCCATGGTGGATCTTGCGGGCCTCCTCGGCGAATTGCGGGCCGACATAGTCGCAATTGTCCTCGACCTGGCGGCGGATTTCCGACAGCGCCCGCATGACCTTGGCGGCCTGGGCCTGCTCCTTCTCGGCGTCCTTCTTCCGGCCGGTCGAGATGTTCGGCGCCATCAAGGCCTTCTCGACCCTGGTGTCGCCGCAGATCGGGCAGACGACCTGCTTCTTCTTCGCCTGCCGGTCGAAGGTCTTGCTGTCCGGAAACCACGCCTCGAAAACATGATCCTTGGCGCAGCGAAGGTCGAACACGATCATGAACGCTACCTGCTCAGTTCCCGAGCCGCCAAAAACCGCCCGATTACAGCGACCGCATTATCACATAAACTTCCTAAATGGCATTACGGAAGCCGTTCGGCAAGCCTGGAGGGGACCCGGCATGACCTCGGCGGAACACGCCCGCCGGCCAGCCTCGGCCTGGGTCGCCCGCTTCGCGGGCCTGGCCCCGGCGGACCTGCCGGTGCTGGACGTCGCCGCCGGCGCCGGCCGCCACAGCCGGCTGTTCCTGGACCTGGGCTATCCGGTCACGGCCGTCGATATCGACATCGCCGGGCTCGACGACCTGACCGGCCGGACCGGCCTCGAGATCGTCGAGGCCGACCTGGAGGACGGCGGGCCCTGGCCCTTCGCCGGCCGCGGCTTCAGCGGCATTGTCGTCACCGACTATCTCTACCGGCCGATCCTGCCGCTGCTGGCCGCCTGCCTGGCGCCCGGCGGCGTGCTGATCTACGAGACCTTCGCCGAGGGCAACGCCGCCTTCGGCCGGCCGAGCAATCCCGACTTCCTGCTGCGCCCGAACGAGTTGCTGGAGGCCTTCGAGGACGTGCTGCAGATCGTCGCCTTCGAGCAGGGTCTGGCGCGGACGCCACGGCCGGCGGCACGGCAACGGCTATGCGCGACCAAGGCCGACGAGCTGGTGACACTGGAGCCCGAATAGGCGCCGGGCGGGCTACTCGGCGGCGTCGGCCACCAGGTTGACGACCGCCGGCGCGCCGTAATCGCGGTCATGGTCCAGCGAGGGCACGCGGCCGCGGGCCGTCTCGACCAGCGCCGGATCGATGTCGGCGGTGACGATGCCGGGCTCGGTGCCGGCTTCGGCGATAACCTCGCCCCAGGGCGCGACGATCAGCGAATGCCCGTAGGTCCGCCGGTTGCCCGGATGGCTGCCGCACTGCGCCGCCGCGATCACGAAGCAGCCGGTCTCGATCGCCCGCGCGCGCAGCAGCACATGCCAATGCGCCTCGCCGGTGATCTGCATGAAGGCCGAGGGAATGGTCAGGACCTGGGCGCCGGCACGGGCCAGATCGCGGTAGAGATAGGGGAATCGCAGGTCGTAGCAGATGGTCATGCCGAGCCGGGCCCAGGGCAGGTCCGCCAGCACGGCCGCACCGCCCGACCGGTAGGCGTTCGATTCCCGGATGCTGACGCCATTCGGCAAATTGACGTCGAACATGTGTATCTTGTCGTAGCGTGCGACGATCCGACCTTCGGGGTCGAGCAGGAACGAGCGGTTGTAGAGCGGCCCGTCGTCTTGCCTGATCGTCAGCGAACCGACCAGCAGCCACCTGCCGGTTTCCGCCGCCAGCGACCGGAACGCGGCCAGCGCCGGATGGTTCGGCTCGTCGGTGGCCTTGGCGCGGATGTTGTCGCGGCCGGTCTCCATCATCGCCACGACCTCGGGCGTGGTGATGAAATCGGCCCCGGCGTCGGCGGCCCGGCGGATCAGGTCACCCACCGCCGCCAGGTTGGCGTCCATGTCGTTGCCGGCATTGACCTGCACGCAGGCCGCCCGAAACGTCGTCATCGCCACCTCCTTTCCCGACCGTCAGCCCGCCCGCAGCAGCGGGTCGAGCCGGTTCTCCCGTTCCAGCGCGAACAGGTCGTCGCAGCCGCCGACATGCGTCTGGCCGATGAAGATCTGCGGCACCGTATGCCGGCCGCCGGCGCGCTGCAGCATCTCGTCCCGCGCCCCCGCCACGGCGCCGATGTCGATTTCCGTGAACTCGACGCCCTTCTTGCTCAACAGCTTCTTCGCCCGATAGCAGAACGGACAGAACATGGTGGTGTACATGACGACATTGGACATCGGCTTGGACCCTGCGGTGCGGCGTCGGAACATTTTGAACATATCGGTCTATAATTAGGCCGTCGCCAGCGGCCGCACAACCCGCGCCAGCGTCAGCACGTCGACGCCAAGGACGCCGTGCCGCCGCAGGACCGTCGCGACCGCGTTGACGGTGGCGCCGGTGGTCATGACGTCGTCCACCAGCAGCACCCGCCGGCCGGCGAGCCGGTCCGCATAAGCCGGACGCACCGCGAAGGCGCCGCGGACGTTGGCCCGGCGCCCGGCCGCGCTCAAGCCGCCCTGGCTCGGCGTCGCCCGCTTGCGCCGCAACAGGTCGTTGACGGCCGGCAGGCCGGTCCGGCGCGCCAGCGCCTGGGCCAGCAGGGCGGCCTGGTTGTAGCGCCGCTTCAGCAGCCGCCAGCGGTGCAGCGGCACCGGCACGATCAGGTCGGCCGTCTCGAGCAGCGGCCGGCCGGCCCGTTCCAGCCAGCGGCCGTAGGACGGCGCCCCCTCCAGACGATCGCCATGCTTGAAGGACAGCAACAGATGACGGCTGGCGTCGTCATAGGCCATCACCGCCCGCGCCCGGTCGTAATCGGGCGGCGCGCCCAGGCAGGCCGCGCACAGGGCATCGACGCCTTCGTCGTAGTCGAAGGGATAGCCGCAGCGCGCGCAGCAGGGCTCGGCCAGGAACCTGATCGCCTGCCAGCAGTCGGCGCACAGCTCGCCCTGCCGGTCGACCGCGGCCCGGCAGTTCAGGCATTGCGGCGGCAGCAGCAGGTCGAGCATCACCGTGGCGCCGCGCCGCAATCCGTCCGCCGCCTGCGAGACGTCCATCATCGGCCGATCATAGCGCAGTCCGCGCCGGCGCTGTGCAATCGCGGCCACGCGCGATAGTCTCGTTCGCCATGGACGAACCGATGCAGGTCTTCGACCGGGAAACCGTGCGCCGCCACCGCGACCGCGCCGCGGCCGGCTTCGCGCGGCACGATTTCCTGTTTCGCGAGGTCGCCGACCGCCTGGCCGACCGCCTGGCCGACGTCGCCCGCAGCTTCCCGACGGCGCTGGATCTCGGCTGCCATACCGGGCAGTTCGCCGAGGTCGTGGCCGGGCGCGGCGGCATCGAGCGGCTGGTGCAGACGGACCTGTCGCCGGCCATGCTGCGCCGGGCCCGGGGCAGCCGGCTGGCCGCCGACGAGGAGTTCCTGCCGTTCCGGCCCCGAAGCTTCGATCTGGTCGTCAGCGTGCTGTCGCTGCACTGGGTGAACGACCTGCCGGGCGCGCTGGCGCAGGTCAGCCGCGTCCTGAAGCCGGACGGCCTGTTCCTGGCCGCCATTCTCGGCGGCGGCAGCCTGGCCGAGCTGCGGCAGGCCTGGCTGACGGCCGAGGCGGCGCTGGAGTCCGGCGCCGGTCCGCATGTCTCGCCCTTCGTCGACATCCGCGACGCGGGCGGCCTGCTGCAGCGCGCCGGTTTCGCGCTGCCGGTCGTCGACAGCGACGACATCGTCGCCAGCTACGCCGATCCGTTCGCGTTGATGCACGAGCTGCGGGCGATGGGTGAAGGCAACGCGGTGCGGCGGCGGCGCAGGACGTTCTCGCGCCGCCGGACCGTGATGGCGGCCGCCGGCGCCTACCGGACCGCCTGCGCCGGGGCCGACGGGCGCGTGCCGGTCACGTTCCAGGTGCTCTATCTGACGGCCTGGGCGCCGCATGAAAACCAGCAACGGCCGCTGCGCCCGGGCAGCGCCGGGCACCGCCTTGCCGAGGCGCTCGGCGTGCCGGAACATTCGGCCGGTGAAAAGGCCGCGCCCGACCGGCCCGGCGAATGACGCCTTGATGCCCGTCAATGCAACCTTGGACGGCCAGGTCCATGAGAGGGGCCATGATGATCTCTAGACCGTGTTTCGTCGCCATCGCCTTCTGCCTTCTCGCCATTCCGGCGACCGCCCAGGACGCGGCCGAAGGCCGGCGCATCGCCGAACGCTGGTGCGTCGAATGCCACCTGATCGACGACAGCGCCGGGACGGTCGCGCCGGATACCGGTCCGCCCTTCGCGGCCCTGGCCCGCGATCCCGGCAAGTCCGAGGGGGCGTTGCGCGGTTTCCTCAGCGATCCGCACCCGCCGATGCCGCCGTTCAATTTCCAGCGCGACGACATCGAGCATCTGATCGCCTACATCAAGTCGCTCGGCCTGGCCGAATAGCCGCTACAACAGGTCGCGCAGCATCGCCACCAGCGGCTTGTCGGCGGGCGGCATCGGATACTCGCTCAGTTGCGGCGGCCGGACCCACTTCAGTGTCTGGCCCTCGCGGCCCTGCGCCATGCCATGCCATTTGCGGCAGACGTAGAGCGGCATCAGCAGGTGGAAATCGTCATAGCCATGCGAGGCGAAGGTGAAGGGTGCGAGGCAGCTCGCCGTGACGTCGATGCCGAGCTCCTCGCGCAACTCGCGGATCAGCGTCTGTTCCGGCACCTCGTCCGGCTCGACCTTGCCGCCGGGAAACTCCCACAGGCCGGCCATGGACTTGCCCGGCGGCCGCTGCGCCAGCAGCACCCGGCCGTCGGCGTCGACCAGCGCCGCCGCCGCGACCAGGACCACCGGCGGCGGCGTCATCAGGAACGGTAATCCGCGTTGATGTCGATATAGCCGTGCGTCAGATCGCAGGTCCAGACCGTGGCGCGGCCCCGGCCGACGCCCACGTCCACCTCGATCTCGATCTCCCGGCCGCGCATATGCGGCACCACGTCCCGCTCGCGATAACCGGGACTGACGTCGCCGTTCTCGGCCACCTGAACCCCGCCGATGCGGATGGCCAGGCGGTCCCGGTCGGCACGCTGGCCGGACTTGCCCACGGCCATGACGATACGGCCCCAGTTGGCATCCTCGCCGGCGATCGCCGTCTTCACCAGGGGCGAGTTGGCGATCGACCGCCCGATGGCCTGCGCGGCCCTGGCCGAGGCAGCGCCCGACACGCGGATCTCGATGAACTTGCCCGCCCCCTCGCCGTCCCGCACGATCTGCTGCGCGAGATCGGTCATCACCGCTTCCAGCCTGGCCCGGAAATCGGCGAGATGCCGGTCGCGCGGACCGCGGACCGCCGGATGGCGGCCGGCCTGGCCGGCCGCGAACAGCAGCACCGTGTCGCTGGTCGAGGTGTCGCTGTCGACGGTGATGGCGTTGAAGCTGCGGCGGTTGATGTCGGTCAGCAGGCGTTGCAGCACGTCGGCCGGAATCCGGGCGTCGGTGAACACGAACGCCAGCATCGTCGCCATGTCGGGCGCGATCATGCCGCTGCCCTTGGCGATGCCGGCGATCGCCACCTCGGTATCGCCGATGCGCGCCGTGGCGCCGCTGCCCTTGGCATAGGTATCGGTGGTCATGATCGCCCGGGCGGCCGCCCGCCAGTCCGACCGGCCGAGCTGCCCGCCGGCCCGGCCGATGGCCTTGCGGATGCGCTGAAACGCCAGCTTTTCGCCGATCACGCCGGTCGAGGCGACGAACACGTCCCGCGCCCGGCAACCGACGAGGTCGGCGACCGCCGCGGTGCCGTCGGCGACAGCCCGGGCGCCGGCCCGGCCGGTGAAGACATTGGCGTTGCCGGCGTTGACCAGCAGCGCCCGCGCCCGGCCGCGGCCGATCTGCCGCCGGCACCAGTCGACCGGCGCGCCCGGAAAGCCGCTCTGCGTGAAGACACCGGCGACCGAGGTACCGCCCGGCAGCCGGGCCAGCAGAACGTCATCGCGCCCGCGATAGCGTTCCCCCGCGGCGACGGCGGCCAGTTCGACGCCGGCGACGTCGGGCAGCTTCGGAAACCGCTTGGGCGCCAGCGGCGATCTCTTGAGCTTCGGCATGAACGCTTTGGACTCTCCCGGCCGCGACAGCGCCGGGCCGCTATTGCCGTCCGGCCGGCGGCTGGACGCCGGACGGCTGGATCACCGGATTGCCTTCCGGCGTGAAGGTCTCGATGGTCGCGCCCTCGCGCAGGTGGCTTACCACTTTGGCGACGACCTCGCGCTGCACTTCATTCCGCAACTCGTCGGCCACCTCCTCGAACGCCGGCGCCTGCGCCACGCGCCGCTCCTCGACCTTGATCAGGTGCCAGCCGAACTGGGTCTGTACCGGGTCCGAGACCTCGCCCGGCTGCAGGGCGAAAGCGGCCTCGGAGAACTCGGGCACCATCTGGCCGGCCTGGAAGAAGCCCAGATCGCCGCCGCGCGGACCGGACGGGCCGGTCGAGTGGGCCTTGGCGGCCTCGGCGAAATCGGCGCCGCCGCGGATATCCGCCAGCACCTGGCGCGCCTTCTCCTCGGTTTCGAGCAGGATATGGCGGGCGCGCACCTCGTCGGGGCCGGTCTGCGCCGCATACCGGGCGTCATAGCGGGCCTGGAGCTTCTCGGCCGTCAGCTCCGGCTCGATCTGCCTGCGCAGATAGCCCTGCTGCAGCACCTGATCCTCCAGCACCCGCAGTTGCTCCCGCACGACCGGATCCTCGTCGATCTTCGCTTCCCGGGCCGCGAGCGCGACCAGCCTCTGGTCGACCAACTGGTTGAGCAGCAGCTCGAAGATCATTTCCAGCGGCACGCTCTGATACTCCGCCGGCAGGCCCTGCCGGGCGCGCAGGACGTCGCCGTAATAGATCTTCGAGCCGTTGACCACGGCCACGACGGCTTCGGCCTGCTCGGCATCGGCCGCC
The DNA here is from genome assembly GCA_028281075.1 of Alphaproteobacteria bacterium. GTDB lineage: Bacteria > Pseudomonadota > Alphaproteobacteria > JANQKO01. The sequence continues at coordinate 9,186 of JANQKO010000400.1, forward strand.
GGCTGCGCCGGCGCCGTCGACTGCGCCAGCGCGGGCGCCGTCGCGCCGCAGGCAAAAGCAAGCAGTCCCGCGACGCAGAGCGTCCGCGGCCTGGGGAATGGCATGGCTGGGAGACTCCTTATGAATGGGCAAGCCCCGAGGGCTCGCCGGGCATACTCCGGCAAAGGTCGCGGGAACACAAGGGAAACTCATGAGCGCCTTGTTAAGGGCCGTTCGGGCGCCGCCGGGCATTCGTTGACAGACCCGCCACCGCCGCTTATGTGTCAGGTCGCCTGCAATGCGGATTCCAGGCCCCGTTTCGCATGTCCGCGGTCGCGCGCCGCCGGCGGTACCAGAGGTTCATTTCCACATGAAGCTATTTGGCGGGATCGCCAAGCGCATCTTCGGCACGACCAACGACCGCGTCATCAGGCAGCTCGAAGGCCGGGTCGCGGCGATCAATGCGCTGGAAACGGACCTGGAGCCGCTGGACGACGAGGCGTTGCGGGCGAAGACGGCGGCCTACAGGCAGCGGCTGGCGGACGGCGAAAGCCTCGACGCGCTGCTGCCGGAGGCCTTCGCCACCGTCCGCGAGGCGGCCAAGCGCACGCTCGGCCAGCGCCATTTCGACGAGCAGATGCTGGGCGGCATGGTCCTGCACCAGGGTAAGATCGCCGAGATGAAGACCGGCGAGGGCAAGACCCTGGTCGCGACCCTGCCGGTCTACCTCAACGCGCTGGAGGGCAAGGGCACCCACGTCGTCACCGTCAACGACTATCTCGCCCGGCGCGACTCCGCCTGGATGGGCGCGATCTACGAGTTCCTGGGTCTGACGGTCGGTTGCATCGTCCATGGCCTCAACGACGTCGAGCGCCGCGAGGCCTATGCCGCCGACGTCACCTACGGCACCAACAACGAGTTCGGTTTCGACTATCTGCGCGACAACATGAAGTTCGAGCGGGCCGATCTGGTGCAGCGGCCGTTCAATTTCGCCATCGTCGACGAGGTCGACTCGATCCTGGTCGACGAGGCGCGCACGCCGCTGATCATCTCGGGCCCGACCGAGGATACGTCCGAGCTCTATGTCGCCATCGACAAGCTGATCCCGAAGCTCGAGGAGGCCGACTACGAGGTCGACGAAAAGGCGCGGGCCGTGTCGCTGACCGACGAGGGCGGCGAGCGCATGGAGGAACTGCTGCGCGAGGCGGACCTGCTGCGCGGCGAGAACCTCTACGACATCGAGAACGTCTCGGCCGTCCATCACGTCAACCAGGCCCTGCGGGCGCACAAACTGTTCGCCCGCGACACCGACTACATCGTCAAGAACGACAAGGTCATCATCATCGACGAGTTCACCGGCCGCATGATGGAAGGCCGGCGCTATTCCGACGGCCTGCACCAGGCGCTGGAGGCCAAGGAACAGGTGACGATCCAGTCCGAGAACCAGACGCTGGCGTCGATCACGTTCCAGAACTATTTCCGGCTCTATCCCAAGCTTGCCGGCATGACCGGCACGGCGGTGACGGAAGCGGCCGAGTTCGCCGAGATCTACGGACTGGAGGTGGCCGAAATCCCGACGCACCTGCCGATGGTCCGCGACGACATGGATGACGAGGTCTATCGCACGGCGAACGAGAAATACGACGCCATCCTGGCCCGGATCGACGACTGCCAGCAGCGCGGCCAGCCGGTGCTCGTCGGCACCACCTCGATCGAGAAGTCGGAGCTGCTGTCCGGGCTGCTGAGCAAGAAGAAGATCAAGCACAACGTGCTGAACGCGCGGCACCACCAGCAGGAAGCCCAGATCATCGCCCAGGCCGGGCGGATCGGCGCCATCACCATCGCCACCAACATGGCCGGGCGCGGCACCGACATCCAGCTTGGCGGCAACCTCGAGATGCGGCTGCTGGACGAGGCGACCGACGCCGAGGGCAAGGTCGACGAGGCCAAGGCGGCGGCGATCAAGGCCGAGATCGAGGCCGAGCGCGCCAAGGTGCTGGAACTGGGCGGCCTGTTCATCGTCGGCACCGAGCGGCACGAGAGCCGGCGCATCGACAACCAGCTTCGCGGCCGATCCGGCCGGCAGGGCGATCCCGGGGCGTCGACCTTCTATCTCAGCCTGGAAGACGACCTGATGCGGATCTTCGGGTCCGAGCGCATGGACACCATGCTGCGCAAGCTGGGCCTGGAAGAGGGCGAGGCCATCATCCACCCCTGGGTGAACAAGGCCCTGCAGAAGGCGCAGGAGAAGGTCGAGGCGCGCAACTTCGACATCCGCAAGAACCTGCTGAAGTTCGACGACGTGATGAACGACCAGCGCAAGGTGATCTACGAGCAGCGCCTGGACCTGATGGACGCCAGCGACGTCGCCGACACCATCGCCGACATGCGCCACGACGTGATCGCCGACCTGGTCACCGTGCACATCCCCGAGAAGGCCTATGCCGAGCAGTGGGACGGCGCGGGCCTGCGGGCGAAGGCGCGGGAGGTTTTCGACCTCGACCTGCCGGTCGACGAATGGGTCAAGGAAGAAGGCATCGCCGACGAGGAGGTGCGCAAGCGGCTGACCGACGCGGCCGACCGGATGATGGCGGAAAAGGCGGCGAACTACGGCCGCGACGTCATGCGCATGGTCGAGAAGGGCCTGCTGCTGCAGCTCCTGGACCAGCATTGGAAAGAGCACCTGCTGACGCTCGACCATCTGCGCGCCGGCATCGGACTGCGCGCCTATGGCCAGAAGGACCCGCTGAACGAATACAAGCGCGAGGCCTTCGGCCTGTTCGAGGGCATGCTCGACCGGCTGCGCGAGACCGTGACGCGGGTGCTGGCGCATATCGAGCTGCGCATGGACGAGCCGCAGCCGGCGCCGGTGTTCGCCCGCGCCGAGCCGTCGGAGATGCAGGAGACGCATCTCGATCCGGTCACCGGCGAGAACGAGGCCGCGCCCGAGATGGCCATGGCCGAGGCCGGCGCGGCGCGCGGCGGCCGCGCCGCCGGTCCCCGCGGCCGCCGGCCGCTCAATCCCAACGACCCCAGCACCTGGGGCAAGGTTTCGCGCAACGCTCCCTGCCCCTGCGGCTCCGGCAAGAAATACAAGCACTGCCACGGACGCGGTTGACGCTGCCGGACTTACGTCGCCGATGGTGTCGCCTGGATTGCCGGGTCAAGCCCGGCAATGACGAAACTGTCCTGATTTCAACGCCTTAACGTCATACCCGGGTAACCGGAGCAAAAGCCCG
>JANQKO010000407.1 GCA_028281075.1 Alphaproteobacteria bacterium
GGTCGACTTCATCGACCGCGCCCGGTCGACCGCGCTGCTGCTGCAGCGTGTCCGGCTGGCGGCGGTCGCCGCGGCGGACCAGGCGCCGCGCGCCGACGCCGAAACGGTCGGCCGGCTGCGGCTCGACGAGCCGACCCGGCGCGCCTATTGGGACGGTCGGCAGGTCGACCTGACGCTGACGGAGTTCAAGATCGTCCGGCTGCTGGTCCGGCAGCACGACAGGGACGTGTCCTACCGTCGGATCTACGACCTCGCCCACGGGCCGGGCTTCATCGCCGGCGAGGGCGAGGACGGCTACCGGGTGAACGTCCGGTCCTTCATCAAGCGGATCAGGAACAAGTTTCGCGACATCGATCCCGGCTTCGATCACATCAAGAACTACCCGGGCTTCGGCTATCGCTGGAGCGGTTAACCATGCCGCCGCCAGCCCGGAAATTACCACAGGTTTGCCCTACTCATGTCGCACTGGACTGCTTACCTTGTAACAAGTTGTAACAGTTTTCCCGGCCGTGACGGGCATCGCGCGGCCGGTATCGGGGGAACAGGGATTTGGGAAAGGTCGAGGTTCAGGCGGAGGGGAAGAATGCGCACATCGTCGCTGCGGCTTGAGCGACATGACGCGGCCGTCGAGGCGCCCGGATTGGCTGGCGCGGCGACGGAACGGCCCGGCGAAGCGGTCTTCGCCGACGAGATGAACCGTTTGATCGAGCAGTTGGGGCCGACCAACCTCAGGCTTTCCGTGCATCAGGTCCAGCTTTACTTCCTGCCGCCGTCGCTGGCCTTCGATCTGGTGCGCGCCGCGGCCGGTTTGAGCGGGGCGGTCACCCGGCTGGCGCCGTGCACCTTCGTGGTGGTGTTCATCGGGGCCGGGCCCAGCCTGTCCTGGGATCGGGGCTTCGGCGCCCGGGTGGCGGCGCTGATGAACGCGTTCATCGACCGGGACGGCGAGCCCCATGGCGCCGCGCCGCTGGCGCAACTGCGCACGCTGCGGGTCTGGAGCCACGACATCATCGACCCGGGCTATCTGCTGCGGCAACTGGCCGACGAAGCGGCGGCGCTCATTCATCCGGCGTCCGCCGCGGCATAGCTGCCGTTCTCCGGCGTTTCGTCCCGGCGCGCCAATGCGCTATCCTAGCCCGCATGACAATCTGCACGCGGGGAACGGGATAGCGCGATGGGACCTCTGGCCGGACTGAAGATCATCGAGATTGCGGGCATCGGGCCAGGCCCATTCTGCGCCATGCTGCTGGCCGACATGGGCGCGGACGTCCTGCGCGTCGACCGTGTCGAACCCTCCGGCCTGGGTATCTCCCAGGACCCGCGGTTCGACCTGCTGACCCGCGGCCGGCGTTCGGTCGCCATCGACCTGAAGCGGCCCGAGGGCGTGGCCGCGGTGCTGCAGCTCGTGTCCAAGGCCGACGGCTTCATCGAGGGCTTCCGGCCCGGCGTCGCCGAACGGCTGGGGATCGGGCCGGAACACTGCCTGGACCGCAATCCGCGCCTGGTCTATGGCCGGATGACCGGCTGGGGGCAGGACGGCCCGATCGCGCACGCGGCCGGCCATGACATCAACTACATCGCGCTCTCCGGCGCCCTGCACGGGATCGGCCGGGCCGGCGAGGCGCCGGTGCCGCCGCTCAATCTCGTCGGCGATTTCGGCGGCGGCGCCATGTTTCTCGCCTTCGGGCTGGTCTCGGCCCTGCTCGAGGCCTCGCGGTCCGGGCGCGGCCAGGTCGTCGACGTGTCGATGGTCGAGGGGTCGGCCTACCTGATGACCGCCTTCTTCGGCATGCAGGCCTCCGGTTTCTGGCAGCCGGCCCGCGGCGAGAACGTGCTCGACACCGGCGCCCACTATTACAACGTCTACGAGACCAGCGATGGCAAGTATGTCTCGATCGGCTCGATCGAGCCGAAGTTCTATGCCGAGCTGCTGGAGAAGCTGGGCCTGTCGGCCGACGAGCTGCCGAAGCAGAACGACCGCGCCCAGTGGGGGGCGATGAAGGAGCGCCTCGCCGGCCTGTTCAAGACCCGGACCCGCGACGAATGGTGCGCGGTCATGGAAGGCAGCGACGTCTGCTTCGCGCCGGTGCTGTCGCTGGCCGAGGTGCATGAGCACGCGCACAACAAGGCCCGCGACAGCTTCGTCGAGATCGACGGCGTCGTGCAGCCGGCGCCGGCGCCGAAATTCAGCCGCACCGAGGCCGAGATTCAGCGCCCGCCGCCGCGGCGGGGCGCGCACACCAAGGCGGCGCTGTCGGACTGGGGTCTGGCGCCGGCCGAAATCGCCGCGTTGGAGGAGGCCGGCGCCATAAGTCAGACCTGAGGCGGGCGGCGGCAACGCCGCGCCGCGACGAACGATAAGTCCGGTCCCGAGGTCGGACACATAAGCGTGGGGGAACGATTGCAACGCCATGTCGGGCCATGTAACGGCAACCTTTAATGCCACCTCGATCCTGATCGACGGCTTCGTCGACGGGCTGGTCGCCAACTATCGCCGCCTGTATGGCGGGTCGCAGCCGGAGAACGCCAACACGCTCCAGGCCGCGGCGGTGATGGCGATGGAGATTATCGCCAATTCCGACGCGCTCTATCACGACGTCGAACACAGCATGATGGTCACGCTGGTCGGCCAGGAGATCATCCGCGGCAAGTATCTGAGCGAGGGCAGCGTCAGCCCGGCCGACTGGACACATTTCATGGTCTCGCTGCTGTGCCACGACATCGGCTACGTGCGCAACATCTGCCCCGGTGACCGCGGCGACATCGCCGTCATCAACGAACAGGGCGATACCGTGCAGGTGCCGCTCGGCGCGACCGACGCCTTCCTGACGCGGCACCATGTCGAGCGCGGCAAGCTGTTCGTGCGCCGCCGCTTCCGGGACCACGCGGTGATCGATCCCGAGGTGGTGGCGGCGAATATCGAGAACACGCGCTTCCCGGTGCCGAGCCGCGAGGACTCGATCGAGGACGCCGATTATCCGGGCCTGGTCCGCGCCGCCGACCTGATCGGCCAGCTCGCCGACCCCGACTATCTGCGCAAGCTGGCGGCCTTGTTCTACGAATTCGAGGAGACCGGCCAGAACGCCGCCATGGGTAACGAAAGCCCCGAGGATCTGCGCGAGAACTATCCCGATTTCTTCTGGAACATGGTCAACCAGCATATCGGCGCCGGCCTCGGCTATCTGCGCGTGACGCGCGAGGGCCGGCAGTGGCGGGCGGGCCTGTTCAGCCACGTCTTCTCCGAGGAGCATCGGGCCGCCGCGCCCTGAGCCGCGCCATGTTCAGACCCGCCGACATCATCATCGACGCCTTCGTGCGGCGGCTGACCGCCGACTATGTCGCCGCGTTCGGCGACGGCCATGCCGCCCATGTCGACACCATCGTCCACGTGGCGCGCATGTCGCTGAACCGCATCGCCCGCTCGAACGCGCTCTACCACAATGTCGACCACACCATGCTGGTGACGCTGGTCGGCCAGGAAATGCTGCGCGGCCGGATGGTGCGTGACGGCGACGTGCCCCCCGCCGACTGGATAAACTTCGTCGCCTCGCTCTTGTGCTTCGCGGTCGGTTTCGCGCGCGGCGCCTGTCCGGGCGATGACGGCGACCGTCTGGTCGTCGGCGACGACGGCGCCATGGCGACGCTGCCGCGCGGCGCCACCGACGGCTGGCTCTGGCCGTATTTCACCGACCGCAGCAAGATCTTCGTGCGGCACCATTTCCACGACCACCCCACGCTGAACAGCGAGGTGATGGCCGCCAATATCGAATACGGCCGGTTCCCGCCGCCGGCCGACCGCAATCACGAGACGGCGAGCTATCCGGGCCTGCTGCGCGCGGCGCATCTGATCGGCGCGGTCGCCGATCCGAATTTCGTGCTGAAGATGCCGCCGCTGATGCAGGAGCTGGAGGAATCAGGCATGGCGGCGATGATCGGCTACGCCAACGTCGCCGACTTCCGTATCGGCTATCCCAAGCTGTTCTGGGACGTGCTGCATCCGCGCATCGCCGACGGCATGGCGCTGCTGGGCTATACCGGCGAGGGCCGGGTCTGGCTCGCCAACATGCACGCCCACCTGCTCAGCGAGGAGCACCGCGGCCAGATCGCCTGAGCGGCGCGGCCCGGAGGGAGGGCCGCCTACTCGGCCGCCTGCGCCTTGGCGTCGCCCAGCGGCACGTAGGTCCAGGTCTTCGAGATGATGCGCCAGGCGCCGTCGACCCTCAGCATGGTCAGATAGTCGGTGTAGAACCGGTCGCCGATGGCGAGCTGCACCTTGGCCAGCGCCGATTCCGGACCGGACCGGTCGATCGACAGGATTCTGTCCATGCGCGGCTGGCCCAGGCTGGCCGGCGCGGTGCGCGCTTCGACCCGGGCGTAGACCGCGCCCATGTCGTCGTCGACCAGCGGTCCGTCGGCCGCCGAGTAGAGATGCGCGTTCGGGTGGAAGATCCGTTTCAGGGTCGCGACGTCGCTCTGGTAGAAGCCGTCGAAATAGTCCTGCAGGGCGGTCGAGATCTCGGTGTATGCGCTGTCCATGGCTGCCTCCGTGTCGCCGGTCCGGCCTAGCCTAATGCAACCGCCGAAGCGGTGCCAGCGGGGCGACACGGCCGCCGGCCGATCTGCTAGACTCGCGCCGCCGGCCGGGCGGGGGCGGCGCGTTGCGACCGCGACCGGTCGAGATAGGGAGCTTGGAAACCGTTGGCAGGCCTGGGACCGAATGAAGCATTGATCGGCGCGCCCGGTTCGCGCGCGCGGCTGTCGACGCCGGCGCTGGTGTTGGACCTCGACCGGTTCGAGGCCAACCTGGCGGCCATGGCGGCCTGGGCCAGCGACGCGGGCGTCCGCCTGCGGCCGCACGCCAAGATGCACAAGACGCCGCGGATCGCCCAGGCGCAGGTGGCGGCCGGCGCCGTCGGCATCTGCTGCGCCACGGTCGGCGAGGCCGAGGTCATGGTCGCCGCCGGCATCGCCGATGTGCTGATCACCTCGCCGGCGGTGGCGCCGGGCAAGCCGACGCGGGTCGCCGCGCTCAATCGTCGGGCGAAGCAACTGGCCGTGGTCGCCGACCATCCGGACAATGTCGCGGCGCTGGCCGCGGCGAACGCCTCGGGCGACCGGCCGTTGACGGTCTATCTCGAGGTCGACGTCGGCAGCGCGCGGACCGGCGTCACCGGGGCGGCGGCGGGCGTCGCCGTGGTCGAGGCGATCCGGTCGAGCGACAGCCTGCGCTTCGGCGGCGTGCAGGCCTATGCCGGCTATCTGCAGCACATGCCGGACTATGACGCGCGATGGGCCGAGCTCGAGCGCGCCATGGCGCCGCTGCGCGAGGTGCTGGCGGCGCTGGCCGAGATCGGCGTCCGGCCCGAGGTGGTGACCGGCGGCGGCAGCGGCAGCCACCGCATGGACCCGGAGATGGGCCTGCTCAACGAGCTGCAGGTCGGGTCCTATTGCGTGATGGACGTCGACTATGACCGCGTCGATTTCGTCGGCGGCGACGGCGCGCCGCCCTACCTGCCGGCGCTGTTCGTGCAGGCGACGGCGATCAACGTCAACCACGACGACACCGCGATCGTCGATGCCGGGCTCAAGGTGTTCGCCACCGACGGGCCGCTGCCGCGCTTCGCCGGTGGCGCGCCGGTCGGCGCGACCTTCCGCTTCAAGGGCGACGAGCATGGCGCTGTGGTCTATGGCGACGCCAACGAACGCCTGGCGCTGGGCGACACCGTGCTGATCCAGGCGCCGCACTGCGACCCGACCATCAACCTGCACGACGTCCTGCATTGCCTGCGTGGCGATCGGCTGGTCGACATCTGGCCGATCGCGGCCCGGGGCGCGTCGGCCTGACCGTCCCGCCCGCATGTATATCCTGCTGCTGACCGTTTTCGTCGATCTGGTCGGCTTCGGCATCATCTTCCCGATCCTGCCGTTCTATGCCCTGCACTATGACGCGTCGCCGACCGAGGTGACGCTGCTGATCGCCACCTATTCGGTGTTTCAGCTCGTTTCGGGGCCCATATGGGGCCGGCTCAGCGACCGTTTCGGCCGCAAGTGGATGCTGCTGGCGACGCTGTTCGGCGGCGGGCTGTCCTACCTCTGGTTCGGCTTCGCCGGCTCGCTGGCGGCGCTGTTCGCGGCCCGGTCGCTCAACGGCCTGGTGGCCGGCAACATCGCCGTCGCCCAGGCCTATATCGCCGACATCAGCCCGCCGTCGAAACGTTCGGCCGCCATGGGCAAGGTCGGCGCCGCCTTCGGTCTCGGCTTCGTCCTGGGCCCGGTGATCGGCGGCCTGCTGTCGGGGACCGACCCGGCCAATCCGGACTTCGGCCTGCCGTGCCTGGCCGCCGCCGGCATGTCGTTCGCCGCCTGCCTGCTCGGCGCCGCGCTGCTGCGCGAGCCGGTACGCCAGGACGTCTCGATCGGCACGCAGCCGGGCCGGACCTCGGCGCTGCGTTCGGTCCTGCATGGCCGGGTGCTCTGGCTGATCGGCCTGATGTTCCTGCTGACCTTCGTGATGAGCCAGGTCATCGCCGTCTTCCCGCTCTGGACCGGCGCCGTGTTCCAGTGGGGGCCGCGCGAGATCGGCTACGCCTATGCCTTCATCGGCATCCTCACCTTCGCCTTCCAGGGCCTGCTGATCGGCCCGATCACCAGGGCGCTCGGCGAGGGACGGGTATTGTGCCTGGGCACGGCGCTGTTCGCGGCCGGCCTGCTGCTGGTGCCCTGGATCACCGGCCTGCCGATGTTGGTGCTGCAGATGACGCTGATCGGCGTCGGCATGTCGCTGGCCAACCCGACCCTGACGGCGCTGGTCAGCCAGTCGGCCGCGCCGGCGCAACAGGGCATGACGCTGGGCGTCGCCACCTCGTCCAGCGGCGCCGGCCGCATTATCGGTCCGCCGATGGCGGGATTGCTGTTCCAGGAGGTCGGCGTCAACTGGCCGTTCCTGGTCGGCGGCATGGTCATGTTGAGCCTGCTGGCGCAGTCGCTGGCGCTCATGCGTCTGAACCGGCCGGCATGACGCGGCTGCTGCTGGTCCTGCTGCTGCTGGCGCCGGAAGTCGCGTCCGCGGCCGGCCACGCCGTCGCCATGCATGGGCAGCCCCGATACGGGCCGGACTTCGGCCATTTCGCCTACGTCAATCCGGACGCCCCGAAGGGTGGTGATCTGGTGCTGTCGCGGGTCGGCAGCTTCGACAGCCTGAATCCGTTCACCGTCAAGGGCGTGCCGGCCGACGGCCTGGACCTGACCTATCAGAGCCTGCTGCGGCGGAGCTGGGACGAGCCGTTCACGCTCTACGCGCTGCTGGCCGAACGTGTCGCCATGCCCGACGACCGCGGCTCGGTGACGTTCACGCTAAGGCCAGGCACGCGGTTCCACGACGGCAGTCCGGTCACCGTCGACGACGTTCTGTTCTCGCTCGAAATCCTGCGCGACAGCGGCCGGCCGAACCATCGCTTCTATTATCGCGAGGTTGTCGAGGTTGTGCGCGACGAGCCGCGCACGGTGACCTTCGTATTCCGTCCCGGCGGCAATCGCGAGTTGCCGCTGATCCTCGGTCTGATGCCGATCTTGTCCAAGGCGTCCTGGCAGGGCAGGCGCTTCGACGCCACGACCTACGAGCCGATCCTCGGCACCGGCCCCTACCGTATCGACGAGGTTGACCCCGGCCGCGGCATCTCCTATCGCCGTATCGTCGGCCATTGGTCAGAGGCGCTGCCCGCGGCGCGCGGCCAGCACAATTTCGACCGCATCCGCTACGACTATTACCGCGATGCCGCGGCCGCCTTCGAGGCCTTCAAGGCCGGCCAGGTCGATCTGCGCGCCGAGCCGGACCCGCGGCGCTGGGCCATAGGCTACGACTTCCCGGCCGCCGCGCGTGGCGATGTCGTGCGGACGGAGCGGCCGCATGGCCGGCCGTCCGGCATGTACGGCCTGGTTTTCAACACCCGGCGGCCGATCTTCGCCGACCGCCGCGTCCGCCACGCGCTCGGCCAAGCCTTCGATTTCGCCTGGATCAACCGCACCTACTTCCATGACGCCTATGCCCGCACGGCCAGCTATTTCGACAATTCCGAGCTCGCCGCCAAGGGCCTGCCGTCGCCGGCCGAGCTGCCGCTGCTGGCGCCGTTCCGCGAGCGCCTGCCGCCGGCCCTGTTCGAGAAGGTCTATCTGCCGCCCGGCGCGAACCCACGTGGCTTGCGCGGCGCGCTGCGCGACGCGCGTCGGGATCTCGCCGCCGCCGGCTGGGAGATCCGCGACCTGCGGCTGGTCGACCGCGCGACCGGCACGGCCATGCGGTTCGAGATCATGCTGGCCCGGCGCGAGGACGAGCGCCTGGCGCTGGCCTTCGCCCGCAACCTCGAGCGGCTCGGCGTCGAGGTCGCGGTCCGCACCGTCGACACGGCGCAGTATCAGGAGCGGCTCGCCGGCTATGACTTCGACATGATCGTCAACACCTGGGGCCTGTCGCTGTCGCCCGGCAACGAGCAGGCCTTCTACTGGAGCAGCGCCTCGGCCGCCGCCGCCGGCACCCGCAACTATCCCGGCATCCGCGAGCCGGCCGTCGACGCCCTGATCGCCGCCATCACCGCCGCGCCGGACCGGGCCGGCCTGGTCGCCGCCGTCCGCGCCCTCGACCGGGTCCTGCTCTGGGGCGACTACGTGGTGCCGCTCTATCACCTGACGTCCGACCGCGTCGCCCATTGGAACAAGTTCGGCTATCCCGCCGCGCCGCCCCTCTATGGCTTCCGCCCGGAAACCTGGTGGTACGACGCGGCCAAGGCTGAGGTGATTGAAGAGTAACCATTTGCTGCTTATATTGGGTATTATGCGCATTCTCGATGCGCATTGAACTATGGGTGGGATTGTCGATGAAGCCGCCGCTTTACGATCCAGCATCACCGAAAAAGGCAACGAATGTCTCGATCAACAGTGACGTGCTGGATCGGGCAAAGGCGTTGAAGATCAACCTTTCCAAAACGCTGGAGGAGCAACTCGTCGAGTTGCTTCGCCAGCAAAGACGTCAGCAGTGGCTAGCGGAAAACAGGAAAGCCCTGGACGAATATGCTGAGTACATTGAGCGGGAGGGAGTGTTCAGCGACGGTGTCCGACTGTTCTGATGGAACAGTTCGACGTCCGTCGAAATCCGAACTCGGCCACGGCACGAGCGCGCCCTTATCTTTTGATCGTTCAGTCCGATCTCATTGGCCAACTGCCAACCAGAGTGGTCGTGCCGCTCGCAGACGCGGCGGAAGTGTCGCCGATTCCGCACCTTCGACCGGCATTTGTCGTCGAGGGAAGGTCGGTCGTTATGTCAACGACCGAAATTGCCGGTGTTCTTGTGCGGGATATCGGTGAGAGAGTGACATCACTACAGACCAGTCGCGACGAAATAATTGCGGCGCTAGATTTTCTGATCACCGGCTTTTGAGTTCGCGTTTTTACCGCCCGTTCCGGAAGTCAGTTCGAAGATTATCTCGAAATGACCGACCAAGTTTCGGTCAGCGCCCCATCCGTCGTGAACGAGCGATAGGCGTTCGGGCCGGTGCGTTGGATGCGGCGGCAATACTGCCAGGTGGCGGTCGTCGGTTTGGCGCAGCGCAGGTCGCCGTCGATCCGCCAGCGGCCCCTGGCGAAGCAGGGCAGGTCGGGATCGTTGACCAGCAGACGATTGCAGTAGCTGCCGTCGGCATGCCATTCGGTCCAGAAACGGCCGCGGTCGCTGAAGCCGGTGGTGACTTGACCGGCGATCAGGGATCGGATTTCGGAACCGGCGAGAAAGCGCTCATCGGCCTTGCCGGCAAAGACGACGACAATTGCGAACAGGACGCCCGCGCCTGCCGACCGCATTGCGTTTAGTCGTCGCCGGCCTGTCGGGCCTTGATGCCTTCCCAGACCGGTTGGAAATCGTAGGTCGGGTAGAACTCGGTCGAAAAGCCGCCCCAGGCGCTTTGCTCCAGCGCCAGGTTGACGTCGCGCAGGCGGTGGCCCGGCAGCTTCAGGGTCACGACCTGGCCGATGCCCATCATCACGTACCAGGACACAACCTCGATGCCGTCCGGCGGGAACTTCTTCCAGAACCCGGTCTGCTCGTGATGCGCGTTGATCTCCGCCAGGGTCTTGCTCTGATCGTGCTTCAGGAACACCGTCAGCAGCATCTCGCCGTCATTGGTCGCCATGGCCGTCGTCCTCAATCGCTGTCCGGATCGTAGGGCGGCGGCAGAATGTCCTGCAAGTTGAAGCGTGCCGGGTCGCGGGGGATCTTGACGATGCCGTTGGCGCGGACCACGGTCTCGCCGTCCGAGTCCAGGCGCGCCTCCATGAAGACCAGCGAGCGGGTCCGGCGCGCCACCGCGCACCGGCCCTCGACCAGGCTGCCGCGCGGCACCGGCGCCAGGTAGTCGCAGCTCAGGCTGACGGTCGGCACGAAGCCGTCGATGCCGGCCTCGACGCAGGCGCCGATGCCGATCTGCAGGTCGGCGAGCGTCGCCAGCGCGCCGCCATGGGCGATATCCGCCGCGTTGGTGTGCTTCTCCGCCACCCGGAAGGCCAGGTTGAATTTCCCCCGCATCACCCGCGCGTAGAGCGGGCCGGCGCTGGCGTAGAAGCGACCGTGCAGGTTCAGCGGGTGATAGCCGGGCGGCATGTCGTCGGACATCGTCAAGGGCTCGTTCCGATGCTGGGCTGCCGCCGTCTCGGCGCTGGACGGCGGCGGGAAGGGCGTGTATTGCTGCACCGCACAATCATGAAATCGGCCTCGCGGCCGATGCTCGGCCCGTCCCGCTCCCCCACCCGACCACCCATTGAGCATACTTCCGTGGGTGGTCGGGTGGGGGAGCGGGACGGGTCGAGCCCAGTCCACAATCGAGCGCTATCCCGGTGTACCCGAAGCCATGAACCTGCGCAACGTCGCCATCATCGCCCATGTCGATCACGGCAAGACCACGCTGGTCGACGCCATGTTCCGGCAGTCCGGCACTTTCCGCGCCAACCAGCAGGTGGCCGAGCGGGCGATGGACTATAACGACCTGGAGCGCGAGCGCGGCATCACCATCCTGGCGAAGTGCACCTCGGTCGACTGGCACGGCACCCGGATCAACATCGTCGACACCCCCGGCCACGCCGATTTCGGCGGCGAGGTCGAGCGGGTCCTGAAGATGGTCGACGGCGTCGTGCTGCTGGTCGACGCCGCCGAGGGCCCGATGCCGCAGACCAAGTTCGTGACCGCCAAGGCGCTGGCGCTGGGCCTGAAGCCGATCGTCGTCGTTAACAAGGTCGACCGCGCCGACGGCCGCCCGCACCAGGTCCATGACGAGGTCTTCGACCTGTTCGCGCTGCTGGACGCCAGCGACGCGCAGCTCGACTTCCCGACCGCCTTCGCTTCCGCGCGCGACGGCTGGGCCTCGACCGACCCGGCGGCGCCGGCGCCGGACCTGTCGGCGCTGTTCGACATGATCGTCGCCCACGTGCCGCCGCCGGATGTCGAGCGCGAGGCGCCGTTCGCCATGCTGGCGACGCTGCTCGACTACGATCCCTATCTCGGCCGGGTGCTGACCGGCCGGGGCGAAAGCGGCATCATCCGCCAGAACGACACGGTGGCGGCGCTCGACCCCAACGGCGACGTCAGCGAGACCACCCGCATCACCAAGCTGCTGTCGTTCCGCGGCCTGGAGCGCGTGCCGGTAACGCAGGCCGAGGCCGGCGACATCACCGCCATCGCCGGCTTGGCGACGGCGACGGTTGCGGACACGCTCTGCGATCCGGCGCATCCGCGCCGGC
>JANQKO010000461.1 GCA_028281075.1 Alphaproteobacteria bacterium
TGCACGCCGTCGCCCATATCGAGCTCAACGCCATCGACCTGGCCTGGGACCTGCTGGCCCGGTTCGCCGGCGACGGCCTGCCGCCGGCCTTCGTCGACGACTGGGTCGCGGTCGGCGACGACGAGGCCCGGCATTTCGGCCTGGTCGCCGACCGCCTGTCGGCGCTCGGCGCCGCCTATGGCGACCTGCCGGCCCATGACGGGCTCTGGCGGGCCGCCACCGCCACGGCCGGCGATCTCGCCGCCCGCCTGGCCGTCGTCCCGATGGTATTGGAGGCGCGCGGGCTCGACGTCACGCCGGCGATGATCGAGCGGCTGCGGAACGCCGGCGACGGCGACAGCGCCGATATCCTCGGCCTCATCTACCGCGAGGAAATCGGCCACGTGGCGGCCGGCCGGCGCTGGTTCGAATGGGTCTGCGCGGGCCGGAATCTGGCCCCGGAAGCGACCTGGAAAGAATTGGTTAACCAATATGTTGCTAACAGTCTGAAACCACCCTTTAACCATGCCGCCCGCGGCATGGCCGGAATGTCACGCAATTATTACGAGAATTTTCGGCGATCCGAGTGACACACAATTGCCACCGCCAATTCAGGAATCATTTATTGCAATCGCCGTATGAGTCCGTTTGAGTAAGCGGCACGCGCCGGAGGAACGGGGCATTCATCAGCGAACGCGGGGGGCTATCCGTGACTGATCCACGCCGCGCCTGGTCACGATCAGGCGCCGCCGCCGCGCACGTCATACGTGTATCACACCACTGGGCCGACCGCCTGTTTCCGCCCCGGCAGATCTTCCTGCGCACCCATGGCGAGGTGCGTTTCGTCGAGGTGTCGCAGCGGCAGCAGATCGCGCTGGCCGGCGGCTTGGCGCTGGCCCTCGTCTGGCTGCTCGCCTCGTCCGCGCTCGTGCTGTGGAACGGCGCCGTCATCGCCGACCAGAACCAGCGGCTGAAGGCGATGACGACGGCCTATGACCGGCTGACCGCCGACATGCGCGACAACCAGGCGCAACTGTTCGCCACCACCGAGATGCTGGCGGGCAAGCAGCAGGATCTGCGCGCCCTGATGTCGCAGCGCCTAGCGTTGAAGAAGGCCCTGTCCGATGTGTCGACGGCGCTGGCCGAAACCTCGCGGGCACGCGACGACGCGCTCGGCGGGCAGGCCGAGCTGCGGGCCGAGTTGAACGACCTCGAGCGCCGCCTGCGGCACGCCCTCGGCGAACGCGGCGCGCTGGCGCGGTCGCTCGCGGCGACCGAGAATTCGCCGCACAATTCCCTGCACGCCGTCGACCGGTCCTGGCACAGCGGCCTGGCGCTGGCGGCGCAGGTCAAACACCTGCAACGGCTGCTGACCGGCCTGGAGGACCGCAAGGCGGCGCTGGAACGGTCGCTGGCCAGCACCGAGCTGATCGTCGATGTGATCGCCCGCGAACGCGACGCGGCCCGCGACGACCACGACACCATGCGGCGGCGGATCGTCGAGCTGGAAGGCCGGCTGGGCGGCCTGCGCCGCTCGCAGATCGCGCTGGTCGCGCGCATCGCCGAGCAGACCGACACCAACATCGACGGCCTTGAATCCGTCATCCGCACGACGGGCCTGGACATCGACATCGTCTTGCGGCGCGTGACGCGGGCCGGCGTCGGCGGCCCGCTGGTCGAGCCGCCCGACCTGATGCGTGATGGCGGCGAGTTCGGCGGGCTGGCGGCGACGCCCGGGCCGGGCCGCGACGGCGGCTTCTCCGGCCGGCTGGCGCGCCTGGAAGGCCGGCTCGAACGCTGGTCGACGCTGAACCACGTGCTGGGCCAGCTTCCGCTGACCACCCCGGTCGATCATTTCCATGTCTCCAGCCGGTTCGGCAAGCGCCGCGATCCGTTCACCCGACGCTGGGCAATGCACGAGGGCATCGATCTTGCCGGCCCGCCGCGGGCGCCGGTCTACAGCACGGCGCCGGGCCGGGTGACGTTCGTCGGCTGGAAGGGATCGTTCGGCCGCCTGGTCGAGATCCGGCACGGCAACGGCGTCACCACGCGATACGGGCATCTCAGGAAGATTCTTGTTAAAAAGGGGCAGCAGGTAGCGTTTCGGGAGAAGATCGGGCTCATGGGCACCTCGGGCCGCAGTACCGGCACACATGTTCACTACGAAATACGTTACGATGGGGCGCCCCTCGATCCGGCGAAATTCATCAAGGCGGGAAGATATGTTTTCAAAGACGGAAAAGACTGACAAGCAAGCCGCGGCGCCGGCGCCGCAGCCGGCGCAGAGCCAGGCCCAGCAGCCGAAACCGAGCGCCCAGCCGCGCACCGGGAACGGCGCCGCGCCACCGTCGCTGATCAGCAGCAACCTCCAGGTCGTCGGCAATCTGAAGACCGAAGGCGAGATTCAGATCGACGGCGTGATCGACGGCGACGTCGCCTGCGGCAAGCTGATGATCGGCGAGCGGGCCACCGTCAACGGCGAGGTCGTCGCCGACAATGTCGAGGTCCGCGGCACGGTCGAGGGACGCATCCGGGCCAAGACGGTCCTGCTGGCGAAGACGGCCCGCGTCACCGGCGACATCTGGCATGACAGCCTGTCGATCGAGGCCGGCGCCTATCTCGACGGCCATTGCAAGCGCAACGACTCGGTTTCGGCGGCCCAGCCCGCGGCCGGCGCGGCGCGGCCCGATGCCGCCGCCGCGGCCGGCAACCGCGAGGCCGCGAAGGCCACGGCCACCGCCGGCCACTGACCGTCCCGGCGCCGGCGCGGATCAGGCCCCGGACTCGGCGGCCGGATCGTCGCCGCCGCTCAGGCGCGAGGCCAGCGAGGCTTCGAGGAAGACGTCGAGGTCGCCGTCCAGCACGCGCTGGGCGTCGCCCCGCTCGACCTGCGTGCGCAGGTCCTTGACCATCTGGTAGGGGTGCAGCACGTAGGACCGGATCTGGTGCCCCCAGCCGATGTCGGTCTTCTGGGCCTCGATCTCCTGCTTCTCCGCCTCGCGCTTCTGCAGCTCGTCCTCGTAGAGCCGGGCCCGCAGCATCTTCATCGCCGTGGCCCGGTTCTTGTGCTGCGACCGTTCCTTCTGGCATTGCACGACGATGCCGGTCGGTTCGTGCGTGATGCGCACGGCGCTGTCGGTCCGGTTCACGTGCTGGCCGCCGGCGCCGGACGCGCGATAGGTATCGACGCGCAGGTCCTTTTCCTGGATCTCGATCTCGATATCGTCCTCGACCTCCGGATAGACCCAGACGCTGGCGAAGCTGGTATGCCGGCGGGCGGCCGAGTCGAAGGGTGAAATCCGCACCAGCCGGTGCACCCCGCTCTCGGTCTTCAGCCAGCCATAGGCGTTCTCGCCGCTGATCTGCAGCGTCGCCGATTTCAGCCCGGCCTCCTCGCCCGGGCTCTCCTCGATCAGGCCGATCTTCAGGCCCCGCTGCTCGGCCCAGCGGCTGTACATGCGCAGCAGCATCTCGGCCCAGTCCTGGGATTCGGTGCCGCCGGCGCCGGCATGGATCTCCAGATAGCAGTCGTTGCCGTCGGCCTCGCCGCTCAGCAGGCTTTCGAGCTGCCGCTTGGCCGCCAGCGCCTGCACGGCGGAAAGCTGCGCCTCGGCCTCGGCGACCACGTCGGCGTCGCCCTCGGCCTCGCCCAGCTCGATCAGGCCGACCGCGTCCTCGAACTCCGACTCCAGCGCCTTGTAGGCCGCGATCGCCCCTTCCAGCCGGGTGCGCTCGCGCATCAGGCCCTGCGCGCGTTCCTGGTCGTTCCAGAGATCGGGGTCTTCGATCAGGCTGTTCAGCTCGTCCAGCCGTTTGCGGGCGACATCCCAGTCAAAGATGCCTCCTCAGGAGAACCAGCGACTGCCGGATCTCCTCGGCGACGGCCTGCATCTCTGCACGCATGGCAACCTCATCATCCGTAACGCGGCGCCGGGACGGCCGTCCCGGCGCCAAACGGCCGGCCATATAGCACAAATTGTCGCCCGGTGTGAGCCGGCCGTGCGGCGCGGCGTCAATAAAGCCCGCCGACGCCGGCGCGCGGCGTGCCGCCGCCGTCGGTCAGCGGCGCGGCGCCGCCATCCAGCACGGTCCGCCGGCCGGTCGGCTCGGTGCCCGGCTTGAAGGCCTCCAGGATCACCTCGCGGCCGCCGGCCGTCGCCGGCACCCCGGTGCGCGAATCGACCCGGACCAGGCGAATGCCGGGCGGGATGCGGAACGGCACGGCCGGCTGGTCGGCCAGCGCCGCGGCCATGAAGTCCCGGAAGATCGGCGACGCGACCGACGTGCCGGTCTCGCGCCGGCCCAGCGTCCGCGGCGTGTCGAAACCGACGAAGACGCCGACCGCCAGGTCGGGCGCGAAGCCCACGAACCAGGTATCGCGGGATTCGTTGGTGGTGCCGGTCTTGCCCGCCAGCGGCTTGCCGACGGCCGCGACCCGCCGGCCGGTGCCGCGCTCGACGGCGCCACGCAGCATCGACACGACCTGATAGGCCGTCGCCGGCGCCACCACCTGCGTCCGCGTGTCCGGCACCTCGGGCTCGGCCTGGGACCGCCAGGGCGCGCCGGCGCAGCCGGGACAGGCGCGCGCGTCATGGCGGTAGACCGTGGCCCCGCGCCGGTCCTGAATGCGGTCGATCAGCGTCGGTGTCACCGCCTTGCCGCCGTTGACCAGGATCGAGTAGGCCGAGGTCAGCCGCAGCAGCGTCGTTTCCGCCGCGCCCAGCGCCATCGGCAGCAGCAGCGGCATGTCATCGACCACGCCGAAGCGGCGGGCATAATCGGCCACCGTGTCCATGCCGATATACTGCGCCAGCCGCACCGTCATCAGGTTGCGCGATTTCTCGATGCCCAGCCGCAACGTGCTGGGACCATAGAATTTCCGCGTATAGTTCGCCGGCTTCCACTTGCCCAGCGCCGGCCCCTGGTCGACGACCAGCGGCGCGTCCAGCACCAGGCTCGACGGCGTGAATTCGTGATCGAGCGCGGCGGCGTAGACGAACGGCTTGAAGGCCGAGCCGGGCTGCCGCCGGGCCTGGGTCGCGCGGTTGAACTCGCTGTTGCCGAAGGCGTAGCCGCCGACCATGGCCAGCACCCGGCCGGTATGCGGGTCCATGGCGACGATGGCGCCGTTGATGTCGGGGATCTGCTCCAGCCGGTAGCCGTCCGCGACATGGCTCTCGGCGTCTTCCGGTATCGGCGACACCGCGACGACGTCGCCGACCGCCAGCACCTGATCGGGACGCTTGACCTTGGGGCCCAGCCTCTGGCCCTTCTTCCAGGCGCGCGCCCAGGTCAGCTCCGACAGCGGAATGACGCCGCGGACGTCGTTGGCGAAGCCGATCTCGGCCGCCTGCCGGTCCAGGCCCAGCACCACGCCCATGTACCACTCGCCGATATCGCCCGGCACCGGCACGTCGCGGAGCGCCGCGACGGGTGCCTTGTCCGGCGCCACCCGGGCGATCGGCCCGCGCCAGCCATGCCGGCGGTCGTAGGTCCGAAGGCCGTTCCGCAGCACGCGCTTGGCGATTCCCTGCAGGCGCGGCTCCAGGGTCGTGCGCACCGACAGCCCGCCTTCGTAGAGCTGGTCCTCGCCATAGCGGTCGACCAGGTCGCGGCGCACCTCCTCGGCGAAATAGGCCGCCTCGAACAGGCGGGCCCGGTCGGGCCGGCGTACCG
>JANQKO010000482.1 GCA_028281075.1 Alphaproteobacteria bacterium
CCTCCAGGTTCTCGACATTGTCGACGACGTCGCCCTCGACGACGATGACGTCGGCGAGCTTGCCCGCCGCCAGCGTGCCGACCTCGTCCTCGACCATCAGCAGCCGCGCCGTCTGCTGCGTCGCGATCTGGATCGCCTGCAGCGGCGTCAGCCCGCAATTGACGAACTGCACCACCTCGCGGCCGGCCGAGCCGTGCGGCGTCAGCAGCGAGCCGGCGTCCGTGCCGCAGGCCAGCGGCGCGCCGACATCGAAGGCGTATTTCACGTATTCATGGTGCTGCGTCGTGCGCTGGCGCACGTTCTTGATCATGTAGTCGACCAGGCCGGCCTGCGCGCCGTGCTTCATGATCCGGTCCATCACGGTCAGCGTCGGCACCAGGTGTGTCTCGGTGCCGCGCGCCGCGTCGGCGCATTCCTCGTCGAAATGCATGCCGTGCTCGACCGAGCGCACGCCGGCCTTGATGCAACGCAGGATCGCGGCGCGGTTATGCGCGTGCACGGCCACCGGCAGCGCCATCATCGTCGCCGTCTCGATGGCGGCGCCGAACTCGTCGGGCGCGAACTCCTCGGCGTCGATGCGGCCGTGCGGATCGACCACGCCGCCGGTCTGAAAGACCTTGATCCAGGTCGCCCCGGCCCGGGCCTGGCGGCGGATCGCGCCGCGGATGGCGTCGACGCCGTCCACCACCTCGCTGATGTCGCCGTGCGACTGGCACAGCCAGCAGGGCATGATATCGCCGTGCCCGCCGGTCGTCGTCAGGCCCTTGCCGCAGGGATGCAGGCGCGGGCCGACCATCTTGCCGGCTTTGATGGCGTTGCGCGCGGCGATGTCGAGATGGGCGAGATCGCTGACCGTGCGGATCGTCGTCACCCCGCCGGCGACGGTGTCGGCGAGGTTGCGCGACACCTCGAAGGCGACTTCGCCGACGGGCCGCGCGACCAGCTCCTGCACCAGGTCGCTCGGCGCCGACAGCGAGATATGCACGTGCACGTCCATCAGGCCCGGCAGCACCGAGGCGCCGTCGGCCTCGATGATCTCGGCGTCCACCGGCACGCTGTGCGGGTCCAAGGGACCGGCATAGGCGATCCGGTCGTCCTCGATCAGCACCAGGCCGTTCGCCACCGGATCGGCGCCGGTGCCGTCGATCAGCTTGCCGCCGACGATCGCCGTCCTCATCGCCATCTCAGACCTCCCGCGGGTCGAGGCCGATATGGATCAGCGTCTCGCCGTTCGACATCACCGGTCCCGGATGGATCGCCAGCACGACGCCGGCATGCGGGCTCCTGGCCTCGCCGTCCGGCGCGCCGTAGAGGTCGTAATACTGGCCCAGCACCGTGCCGGCCTCGATCCGGTCGCCGCACGCCACCTGGCGCTGGAACAGGCCGCCACGGGTCGACATCACCCAGGCGAAGTTCGAGAAGTAGGTCAGCGGGCCATGGTCGGTGACCGCGCCCGGCAGCATGCCGAGATGCCGCAGCACGTTGCGCAGCCGTTCGCAGCCGTCCAGCACCAGCTCGGGATCGAAGGCCGGCCCCTTGCCGCCGGCCTCGACGATATAGCCCGGGATGCCGTCGCGGGCCGCCGTCATCATGGCCGAGCCGCCGAGGATGTCCATCGGCGCCGGCAGCGTGCTGTTGAAGCCGAAGGCCCGGGCGATGCCTTCCGCCTTGTCGCCGACCGGCCCCTCGGCGTTGGCGTAGAGCGCCCAGCGCACATCCGTCGTCATCGCCGTGTGGAAATCGATCAGGTAGTCGGCGTGCTGCTTCAGCTCCGAATAGATCGCGTGCGCCATCTGCTCGGTCAGCGAGCCGTCCGGCTTGCCCGGGAAGCAGCGGTTCAGGTCGCCACCGCCATAGCCCTCGAACGGGCTCATGCGCTGCTTTCGCCGGAACGCCGTCAGGTTCAGGATCGGCAGCGCCACCACCGTCCCGGTCAGTTCCGAGGTGTCGAGATTGCGGAACAGCTCCTGGATGATGAAGGTGCCGCAATACTCGTTGCCGTGCACGCAGCCGTGCAGCCACAGCGTCGGCCCGTCGGCCGCGCCGCGGCCGATCAGCACCGGGATATCCACCGGCCGCCCGTCGGGCAGGTCGCCGACCTTCAGGTGGCCCTTGGCGATGCCGGCCGCGTTCGATACGGCCGAGCCGATCTTGATCTCTTGCATGTCCGTTCGTCCCTTCCTGGCCGGTCTCAGATATCGCGTGGGTTCAGGCCGAGATGCATCAGGATGTCGCCCGTCGGCATCAGTGGCCCGCAATTGATCGCCAGCACGATTCCGGCATGCGGGCTGCGCGGCTCCTCGACGACGTCGCCGAAGACGTCGAAGTAGCGGCCCAGCACGGTGCCTTCCTCGATCCGCTGGCCGCAGGCGACGGCCGGCTGGAACAGTCCGCCGCGCGTGGCGTTGATCCAGGCGAAGGTCGAGAAGTCGTATTGCGGCCCGTAGTCCGTGACCTCGCCCGCCAGCATGCCGAGATGCCGCATGACGTTGCGCAGCCGCTCGGCCGCGTCGGTCACGGTCTCGCGGTCGAAGGCCTGGCCGATGCCGCCGGCCTCGATGATGAAGCTGGGGATGCCGTCCTTGGCCGCCGTCATCAGGGCCGAGCCGCCGAGGATGTCCATCGGCGCCGGCAGCGTGCTCTTGTAGCCGAAGGCGCGCGCGATGCCGGCGCCCTTGTCGCCGACCTCGCCCTCGGCATTGGCGTAGAGCGCCCAGCGCACGTCCACCGTCAGCGCCGTATGGATATCGATCAGGTAATCGGCGTGTTGCTTCATATGGCCGTAGACCACATGCGCCATCTGCTCGGTCAGCGAGCCGTCCGGCTTGCCGGGGAAGCAACGGTTCATGTCGCCATAGCCGAAGGCCTCGAACGGGCTCGTGCGCTGGTTGCGTTGAAAGCCGGTCAGGTTCAGCACCGGCAGCGCGATGACCGTCCCGTTCAGGTCGTCGGCCGCCACCGTGCGCAGCACCTCGTGGATGATGAAGGCACCGCAATATTCGTCGCCGTGCACGCAGGCCTCCATCCACAGGGTCGGCCCGTCGCCACGGCCGCGGAGGATCGCGACCGGGATGTTGATCGGCGCGCCGTCCGGCATGTCGGCGACATGCAGCTCGCCCCTGGCGAGGCCGGTGGAAGTGGAGACCGCGGTCCCGATGCGGATGTCGTCCATGCTGTCATTCCCTGCGTTGCGTTTCCGTCACTGTGTTGCCGTCATTGTGTTGCTGTCATTGTGTTGCTGTCATTGTGTTGCCGTCGTTGCGTTCGCCGGGTGCTCACACCCGCATCAGCTTGCGCAGGCCGACCAGCCGCTCGACGACCAGGCCCAGCACGATGATCAGCAGGATCTGCACCGTGGTGATGGCGGCGACCACTGGCGTGCTTTCCCACTGCATGTAGGAGAAGATCTCGATCGGCAGCGTCGTGCGCCCCGGTCCCGACAGGAACAGCGCGATATAGACGTCGCCGAACGAGACGATGAAGGCGAAGATCAGCGCCGACAGCAGGCCGGGCGCGATCAGCGGGATCACCACCTCCCACAGCGTGCGCAGGCGCGAGGCGCCGAGCGTCCGCGCCGCCAGCTCGAGCTGCGCGTCGACGCCCTCCAGGCTGGCGATGATGCCGGCGATGGTGAACGGCAGGCAGATGATGATATGGCCGACGATCAGTCCGCCCAGCTCCGGGAACGGCACGATGGTCAGCGCCAGCAGCAGCGAGATGCTGATCAGTATGTGCGGAATCATGATCGGCAGCAGCGCCAGCGATTGCCCGGCCTCGCGCCGCCGGCCGAGGAAGCGGACGATGCCGTAGGCCGAGAGAAAGCCGATCACCGTCGCCCCGACGGCGGCGATGGCGCCGAGCCACAGGCTGAACTTGAAGGCGTCGACGAAGCCGCCGCTGTCCAGGAACTTGGCGTACCAGCGCAGCGAGAAGCCGCTCGGTGGGAAAGTGTTGGCCTCGGTCGGGTTGAACGAGGTGAAGATGATGATCACGACCGGCGCCAGCAGGAAGACGTAGATCGCCGTCACCAGCGCGCCCAGGGCATAACGGCCGGCGGCGGCGCTCGCGAACGGCAGCGGCCGGCCGGTCGGGCCGATCCCGGCCGTTGCCGGCGATCCGGCCGTGCGCTCAGCCGGCACGGCGGCGGCCGCCCCGGAAATAGAGGAAGATAATGCTGAACTGGCACAGCACCAGGATCGAGGCGACGGCCGACGCGAACGGCCAGTTCAGCGTCGACAGCACCAGGTCATAGATCGTCTGGCCCAGCATCTGCACGTTCTGGCCGCCCAGCAGGGCCGGCGTCACCACGGCGCCGGCGGTCAGCGTGAAGACCAGCGCCGAGCCCATCAGGATGCCCGAGCGGCTGAGCGGCAGCGTCACCTCGAAGAAGGTGCGCCAGCGTCCGGCGCCCAGCGTCGCCGCCGCCTTCTCGACATTGGGGTCCTGGCCGGTCAGCGACGAGAACAGCGGAAACACCATGTAGGGCATCAGGATGTGCACCAGCGCGATCAGCACGGCGAGCTCGGTTTCCAGGATCTTCACCGGCCGGTCGACCAGGCCCAGCCAGATCAATGTCGTGTTGACCGTGCCCTGCGCGCCCAGCAGCACGATCCAGCCGTAGGTGCGCACGATGACGCCGGTCATCAGCGGCGCGATCACCAGGAACATCAGCACGCCGCGCCAGATGCTGCGCGTGCGGGCCAGGAAATAGGCCAGCGGATAGCCCAGCAGCAGGCTGAACAGCGCGGTCAGCCCGGCGATCTTCAGTGTGCGGAAGATGATGGCGCGGTAATAGTCCTCACCCAGCAGGCGGGCGAAGTTCTCGCCCGTCAGCGCCGGCTCGTAGAGTTCCATCGGCGAGTAGCGGAACACGCTCATCAGCAGGAAGAAGCTGATCGGCGCCAGCAGGAACAGCAGGTACAGCACCGTGATCGGCGCGAACAGCGCCCGGCCGAACCCGCCGATCCGCTCGCCCACCTCAGCTCTCCCTGGGCAGGACGCGGCAGTCCTGCAGGTCGACCCAGACCGCCGCGTCGGGGCCGATGGCGCGATAGCCGGCGACGCTCGGCTTCGAGGCCACCAGCTCGTGGCCGTTCTCGGTGCGCAAGGTAAAGGCCAGCAGGTCGCCCGAGAACACCCGCTTGGTCACGGTCGCCGGCACGGCGCCGTTGCCGGGCGGCGCCGTGGCGATGTCGACCCGTTCCGGCCGCACCATCAGATAGACCTGGTCGCCGCTGCGGGCGCCGCCGTCCGGCAGGCGGGCCGGATAGCGGCCGCCGACGGCGGCATCGACCACCGCCGCGCCGTCGGCGACGTCGGCGACCACGCCCTCGATCAGGTTCGCCTCGCCGATGAACTCGGCGGCGAACCGCGTCGCCGGGCTGTCATAGAGCTCTTCCGGCGTCGCCACCTGCTCGATCTGACCCCGGTTCATCAGGATCACCCGGTCCGACATCTCGAAAGCCTCGTCCTGGTCGTGCGTGACGAAGACGGTGGCGATGCCCAGCCGCTGCTGGATCTCGCGCAGGTCGTGCCGCATGCGCTTGCGCAGCACCGCGTCCAGGTTCGACAGCGGCTCGTCCAGCAGCAGCAGCGTCGGCTCGATGACCAGTGCCCGGGCCAGCGCCACCCGCTGCCGCTGGCCGCCGCTCAACTGGTCGGGAAAGCGCGCCTCGACGCCGGGCAGGCCGACCACCTCCAGCATGCGCCCGACCCGGTCCCGGATCTCGTCCTTCGGCAGCCGGCGCATGCGCAGGCCGAAGGCGACGTTGTCGAACACCGACTTGTGCGGAAACAGGGCGTAGTTCTGGAATACCAGGCCCATGTCGCGGTGCTGCGGATCGAGGCGGGTGATGTCGCGCTCGCCGAACCGCAGCGTGCCCGCGTCGGGCGACAGCAGCCCGGCGATGATGTGCAGCGTCGTCGTCTTGCCGCAGCCCGACGGGCCCAGGAGGGTGAGCAGCTCACCCTCCCGGACGTCGAAGTCGACGGGACCGACGCCGAGCGCGCTGCCATAGCGCTTCAGCACGCCACGCAGTTCCAGGGCCGCGCTCGGCATCGGTGCGGCCGCCGTCGCTGTCGTCGTCACCGCCGGCTCAGCCCGCGACCACCTCCTTGTCCCAGCGGGACTTGATCTGGTCGCGATAGGCGAACATGGCCATATAGTCGAACTCGCGCTGGATCTTGCCGAAGGCGGCGACCTCGGCCTCGCTCATCTCCAGCTTCTTCAGGTCGGCCGGTAGGTTGCCCATCGCCTGGGTGTTGGTCGGCGGGTAGCCGGTCAGGCGCGAGAAGGCGATCTGCTGCTCCGGGTCCAGCGTCGAGTCGACGAAGCGGTGCGCCAGCTCCATGCTGTCCGCCGGCCGGTTGTTGATGATCGCGGTGTTGAAGATGAAGCTGAGCCCGCCTTCATCGGGCACCACGAACTCGACCGGCGCGCCGGCCGCCGCCGCCTTCTCGATGCGGGCGCCGAAATGCGGCGCCAGCCAGACATCCTCCGACAGCAGCATCTGATGCGCGTGCTCGACGTTGTTGATCGTCAGCGCCTTGTTCTTGGCGTAGAGGTCCTTCAGCTTGCCGATGCCCGGATCGACATTGTCGGGCGTGCCGCCGTTGAGCTGGTTGACGGCGTGGAACACTTCCTGGCCCATCCAGCCCCAGGCCGGAAACGCGACCTTGCCGGCGAATTCCGGGTCCCACAGGTCGGCCCATCTGGTGATCGGCCGCTTGATGCGCTTGGTGTTCACCGCCAGGCCATAGGGCGTGTGGATCTTGCCGGCGAGGTAGGGATAGCGGAACGCCGTATGCACGTGCTTCAGGTTCGGGATGTTCGCTTCCTGCCATTCGACGACGGCGTCCAGCGCGCCGAGCTGGCTGGACGTGTTCTGGTTCTGGTGGATCAGGTCCCATTGCGGCCGGCGGCGCTGGGCGATCACCAGCGGCTCGAAGCCGAGGCCCATCTTCCAGATCACCCGGGCATCGGTGCCGGCCTCGAACGGCTTGGCGAAGGTGTTGCTGAACCATTCCTGCCAGGTGCCGCCGGGGAACAGGATACGCAACTCGTCGGTGGCGGCCGCCGCCGGGCCGGGCCCCATGGCGGCCAGCGCGGCCAGACCCGCGCCGGCGCCGGCGCTCCGGCCCAGGAATTCACGCCTGTTGAACTGACGCCTGTTGTCCTTGTCGCTCATGTCATCCTCCCGTCTGTTTTGCTTGTTGGTCGTGTTACGCGGGGAGCAACGTGTCCGGTCCTGTGTTCCTCTCCCTAGGCCAACGGTTCTCTCTGCACTGACACGGTTACGTCTGATGGCGGTTGCGGCTGGCCGGCATTGGCGCCGTCACGCCAATGCGGATCGCCGGCGCGGCGGCCGATGCGCGCGGCATGCCGGATCAGGCCCGCCACCATCCGTTCCTTCTCGCCGTCGAAGCGGCTGTTGGTCGGATAGGACAGGCAGAAGCCCACGGGCTGCTGGTCGGCCGCGCCCACCGCCGTGCCGACGGCGCCGAAGCCGGTGAAGGTGCGTTCGTCCGACTCGGCCCAGCCCTGTATCCGCGTCGCCCGCAACTCCGCCAGAAGCTGCCGGATCGGCATGTCCAGATGCGTGGTCTCGTAGTGCAGCTCGGTCGGGTGCATCGCGGCCACCGCCGCGTCGTCCATCCGCGCCAGCAGCGCCTTGCCGATCGCCGTGGTGAAGGCCGGCACGCGGTAGCCCTGCTCCAGGACGAAGCGCACGGGATACGAGCCCTGCCGCACCCGCAGCAGCACCACGTCGGTACCGTCGAGCACGCCGACATAGCCGGTCAGGCCGAACTCGGCGACCAGGTCCTCGACCGCGGCCTCGACCAAGTCGAGGATCCGCAGATGCGCCTGGTACAGCGCGCCCAGCCGGAAGGCCAGGGGCCCCGGCCGATAGGTCCGCGTCTTGCGGTCCTGCTCCACCAGTCCGTGGCGCAGCATTTCCTTCAACAGGCGCGTCACCGTGCTTTTCGGCATGTCGAGCCGCCGGGCGACGTCCGATACCCGCAGCTCCGGTCGCTCCGAGGCGAAGCATTGCAGGATATCGATGCCTGATGTCAGCGAGCTCATGACACGCGAAATTCCTATTGTTCCGATATATGGAACGCGATAATGTATATGGTACAATTCGACATAGACGTCGTCAATCCCGGCGTCGCCGCGGCACATGTCCCCCGGCGCCGTCGGCATTGACGGCGTGGGTATCGTGGTCGGAGATTCGTGACCGGAAATCCGTCGGCGCGGGGCGCGCGCCGACGGATCGTCAGTCGCGGTAGTCGGGGGCCGGCGCGTCCAGCATTCGCTTCAGGGCGTCGAAATGGTGCTCGGCCGCGGGCCGGCCGCCATATCGCGGCGATTGCCTGAACTGCTGGATGGTGTGGTCGACGATCTCGGGCGGCAGGGTCTTCAGCGGCTTGCCCGTCCACATGGCGTAAAGCTGTACCTGTGCCACCCGCTCCAGATAGTAGAGCCGGTCATAGGCCTCGGCGACCGTCCTGCCGACGGTCAGCGCGCCATGGTTGGCCATGATCAGGATCTGCTTGTCGCCCAGCACCCCGGCCAGGCGTTCGCCCTCGGCCGGGTCGAAGGCCGGCCCGGTATAGATGTCGTCATAGGCCGTGCGCATGGCGACACCGACTTCCGTCTGGCCGATCGGCAGGATGGTCGGGTCCTCCAGCCGGGCCAGCGCGCTGGCATACGGCATGTGCGTATGCATGACGCAGGCGCCCTGGGCGCCCAGCAGGCGGTGGATCGGCGCGTGAATGCAATAGCAGGACTGCTCGATCTCGCCGTCGCCGCGCAGCCGCTCGCCGTCATAGCTGACTTCCATGAAGCAGCTCGCCGTCACCTCGCGCCAGTGCAGCCCGAACGGAATCTGCAGGTAGCGGTCGTCGGTGCCCGGCACCGCCAGGGTCAGGTGGTTGAAGATCCCTTCGTTGAAGCCGTGCATGACGGCCAGGCGGTGCGCCGCCGCCAGGTCGGTCCGCGCCTGCCATTGGGCGCTGTTGGGTTGGGCATCCTGGGCTCTCAGCGTCGACACCGGCATGGGTCCGGCTCCTTCCTGGCGGTTCGTCGTCGGGATCGAGACAAAGCATGCCACCCGCCGCGCCGCCGGTCCACAGGCCCGTCCGTGCCTGTCCTGCATTTTTGCAATCCAACTTTGCGTTATTGGTCGTTTAATCCGGCGGCCCGTTAACCCTAACTATTTACCAAGGCAGGCATTCAGCGGAAGGCGAACGGCATGCAGTACGCGATCAACCACACCAACGGACCGATGCGCGCCTCGGGCGAGCTGACCGGCGGTCACGAGGGGCGTTTGACCTATCTGCGCGCCCGGCGGATGGACCTGCGGCGGAAGGTGCTGGCGCACAGCAATTCGCTGTCGCGGCTGCACAACGAGCTCGACGCGATCGAGGCTGAGATGCGCGAGACGCTATGACCCGGACGGCCGCGCGATACGGGTGAGGGCGAACCAACGATAAGAAACGGTTGGCGCAGAGGGCAAGCGGCGGCGCCGGTCGACGGTGATCAAGATCGCCTCGGCCGGCGCCGCGGCGCAATAGCGATATCAAACACCAATCTCACCCTAGATATGGAACACCGGCCTCTTCAGCCCCCGGCCACGCCCTGCGTGTTGACATACAGCGCGTAGAGCGACTGGCTGGCGGCCATGAACAGCCGGTTGCGCTTCGGCCCGCCGAAGCAGACGTTGGCGCAGCGCTCGGGCAGGGCGATGCGGCCGATCTTGGTGCCGTCGGGCGCGAACACCAGCACGCCGTCGAGCGCGTCCGAGCCCATGCCCCAGCCGCACCACAGGTTGCCGTCGATGTCGCAGCGCATGCCGTCGGGCGTGCCGCCGGGGCCGGCGTCGATATGCACCCACTTGTTGGCGATGCCGCGGCCGTCGGCGGTGACGTCGAAGGCCAGGATCTTCCGGTTCGGCACGCCGCGTGATTCGACCACGTAGAGAATGCGCTCGTCGGGCGAGAAGCAGAGCCCGTTCGGTCCCAGCACGTCGTCGGTCAGCAGCGCAGCCGTGCCGGTCTCGCCGTCGATCCGGTAGACCGCCTGCGCGGTTTCCGATTCGGCCTTGTGGCCTTCATAGTTGCCGAGAATGCCGAAGGGCGGGTCGGTGAACCAGACCGACCCGTCCTACTTCACGACCACGTCGTTCGGCGAGTTCAGGCGCTTGCCCCGCCAGTTGTCCATCAGCACGGTGACGCGGCCGTCATATTCCGTGCGCGTGACCCGGCGTTCGCCATGCTCGCAGGTGATCAGCCGGCCCTGCCGGTCGCGGGTATGCCCGTTCGCGAAGTCCGACGGCCGGCGGTAGATGCTGACCGCGCCGGTTTCCTCTTCCCACTTCAGGATCCGGTTGTTGGGGATGTCGCTCCACAGCAGGTAGCGGCCGTCGCCGAACCAGACCGGCCCCTCCGACCAGCGGCAGCCGGTATGCAGCCGCTCGACCGCGGCGCTGAAGACGCGATAGCGGTCGAAGCGCTCGTCGAGCGTCTGGATCGCGGGATCGGGATAGCGCGGCTGGTCGCGCCAGCCGGCGGTCGTCGGGTGGTCCGTGGCCATGTCGGGTTTCTCCGGGAATCGCGTCTCGGCCCGCAAGAGTGGCCCGAGGCCGGCATCGGGTCCAGCCCCGTCGCGCCCGCGCCGCGTCGCCGCGCTTGAACCCCCCGCCGCCCTTCGCCAAGCTATGGCCACCTTGGTAACGAGTGGGGGTTGCGATGACGGAACGGCAATCGAACGGCGGCAACGGCGCCGCCGGGCCGGTCGATGTGGACGTCGCCGTGGTCGGCGCCGGCTTCGCCGGCATGTACATGCTGCACCGCCTGCGCGGCTTCGGCTTCTCGGTGCGCGTGCTCGAGGCCGGTGGCGGCGTCGGCGGCACCTGGTACTGGAACCGCTATCCCGGCGCCCGCTGCGACGTCGAGAGCATGCAGTATTCGTATCAGTTCTCCGATGCCCTGCAGCAGGACTGGGAATGGTCCGAGCGCTACGCGCCCCAGCCCGAGATCCTGCGCTATGCCGAGCATGTCGCCGACCGGTTCGACCTGCGCCGCGACATCCGTTTCGAGACCACCGTCACGGCCGCGCGTTTCGACGAGGACGGCCGGCGCTGGACCGTCGAGACCGATGCCGGCGGCACGCTGACCGCCCGCTACCTGGTGATGGCGACGGGCTGCCTGTCCGCGCCCAACACGCCGACCTTCAAGGGGCTCGACGATTTTGCCGGCCGGCGCTTCCACACCGGCTACTGGCCGCCGGCGGGCGTCGATTTCACCGGCCGGCGCGTCGGCGTCATCGGCACTGGCTCGTCGGCGGTCCAGTCGATCCCGCTGATCGCCGAGCAGGCCGCGCACCTGCATGTCTTCCAGCGCACGCCGAACTACGCCGTGCCGGCGCATAACGCGCCGCTGGACCCGGAAGACGTGCGCCGGGTCAAGGCCGACTATGCCGGCCTGCGGGCGCGGGCCCGGGCCATGCCGCCGGCGTTCGACTATGTCTTCAATCCGCGATCGGCGCTGGAGGTCTCCGACGACGAGCGCCGGCGCGTCTACGAGGCGCGCTGGGCCGATGGCGGCCTCGGCTTCATGGGCGCCTTCGGCGACCTGCTGCTGGACGAGGCGGCGAACGAGACCGCGGCCGCGTTCGTGCGCGGCAAGATCCGCGAGATCGTGCGTGATCCGGCCGTCGCCCAGCGCCTGTCGCCGGACAACGTCATCGGCTGCAAGCGGCTCTGCGTCGATACCGGCTACTACGCCACTTACAACCGGTCCAACGTGACCCTGGTCGACGTCGGCGAGACGCCGATCGACCGGATCACCGCCACCGGCCTCGCCGTCGCCGGCCGCGCCTATGAATTCGACGACCTGGTGCTGGCGACCGGCTTCGACGCCATGACCGGCGCGTTGCTGCGGATCGACATCGCCGGCCGGGGCGGGCGCCGTCTGCAGGACAAGTGGCACGGCGGCCCGCGCACCTATCTCGGTCTCGCCATCGCCGGCTTCCCGAACCTGTTCACCATCACCGGTCCCGGCAGCCCGTCCGTGCTGACCAACATGCTGCCGTCCATCGAGCAGCACGTCGAATGGATCGCCGACTGCCTCGTGCACCAGCGCGACCGCGGCCACGACGTGATCGAGGCCGAGACCGCCGCCGAGGACGCCTGGGTTCAACACGTCAACGACACCGCCGACCTGTCGCTCCGGTCGACCTGCAGTTCCTGGTATGTCGGCGCCAACGTCCCGGGCAAGCCGCGCGTCTTCATGCCCTATATCGGCGGCTTTCCGACCTATGTCGACAAATGCGACACCGTTGCCGCCAACGGCTACGAGGGCTTCGCCCTGGCCTAGACCGGGACGCGGCCCGGGCCGGGGCAGGGGCCGCGAACGCCCCCCGCGGTCATGCCGGCGCAGGCCGGCATCCAAGGGAATCAACGGCGCGCGCGTCGCCTGCCATCGGAGTCCCATGGATACCGGCCTGCGCCGGTATGACCGCGGGGGGAGGCATCCATTACCCCGCCTGGCACATCTCCATCGAATTTTTTGACAATATCTTGTCAAATCGACAATTCATTGTCATATACGGAACATGACGACTCGAACCGAACGACGCACCGCGGCGGCCGAGGCCTTTACCGGGCTGATCCTCGAAAGCTTCCGCTTCAACGGCGGCCTGCTGGCGGCGGGCGACCGGCTGACCCGCGACCTCGGCCTCACCAGCGCCCGCTGGCAGGTGCTGGGCGCCATCGACGACGGCCCGCTGCCGGTGGCGCAGATCGCCCGCAACATGGGCCTGACCCGGCAGGCCGTGCAGCGGGTCGCGAACGACCTGGCGGCCGACGGCTTCGTCGCCTTCGCGCCCAACCCCGATCACCGGCGCGCCAGGCTGGTTTGCCTCACCGACCGGGGCCGCGCCGTGCTCGACGAGATCGGCCGCCGGCAGGCGGCCTGGGCCAACCGCATCGCCGCCGGCCGTGATGCCGGCGAGCTGGCGGCGGCGACAGCCGTCATCAACGTCCTGCGGGCCGCTCTGGAGGCGGACTGACCGGACCAGCGGGAAGGGACCCGACCATGTACAAGACCGCCAAGGCCCTGCATCTGATCGGCCTCGCCATGTTCCTCGGCAGCATCCTCGGCCATATCGGCATCGGCATCGGCCTCGTGCCCGGCGCCGGCGACGCCGCGAGCACGCTTCTGTTCGGCCGTCAGGCCATTACCGTCGCCACCTGGTGGCTGACCCTGCCGGGCCTGGCGCTGCTGATGGTCACCGGCGCCGTCATGACCGCGCGCGGCGGCCTTGGCGTCGGCCGCCACCGCTGGCTGACCGCGCACCAGGTGCTGGCCGTCCTGATCGTGCTGAATGCCGCGATCGTCCTGGTGCCGGGCGGCGACGCGCTGCACGCGCTCGCGGTCGAAGTCGCCGGCGGCCGGCAGCCGGTCGATGTCATGGACGCGCCGGCCGGCCGCGAAAGCCTGTTCGGCGCCGCCAACCTGCTGATGACGCTCGCCGCGCTCGTCATCGCCGTGCACAAGCCCGGTCTCGGGCAGCGGCGCGACTGACGGGATACGCGCAAACCAACACGGAGCGCCGCCATGGACCCCTATCTCCTGCTTCGGTTCCTGCACATCGTCGGCTTCGTGCTGCTGGGCGGCGGCCTGCTGGCGGTGTTCGTCTCCGAGTTGCGCGCCTACCGCGCCGACGATGTCGCCCGCTTCGCCGAAGCCGCCTGGTACACGGCCGCCTTCTACGACGGCCTGGCCGTGCCGGGCGCGCTGCTGGTCGGCCTGTCGGGCCTGCTGCTGACCGTCGAGCTCGGGCTGGGCTTCTTCGAGGCGCCCTGGCTCGTCGGCATGTGGGGCCTGTTCCTGTTCGAGTTCATCGAGGGCAACACCGTCACCCGCGTGCAGTTCCGCCGCACGCTGCGGCGCTCGCGCGCGCTTCGCGCGTCGGGCCGGCTCACCGGCCGGGACCGTGACGCGGCCCGCACGCTGCTCGGCCAGCTCACGCACTTCCTCGACCTGCCGCTGTTTCTGGCCATCGTCTATTGCGGCGTGCTGCGGCCGGAAAGCTGGGGCCACGTGCTGGCGGTCATCGCCGTCGCGCTCGTCGCCGCCGCTGCCATGGCGGCCATCGTGCCGCGTCTCGCCGGCGCCGGGCGCGTCAGCGCCTGACCGGGCCCGCGGCCGCGGCCCGGTCCGCCGACCAGTCCAGGAACCAGCGCGCCACCGGACTCCGCCAGATGTCGCCGCGGCTCAGGCCATGGCCCCGCGACAGGCCGTCGCTGTTAGCCAGCAGGATCAGCGACGTCGCGTGCGCCAGGTCCTTGATCCAGAGCGCCGAATAGGAGTCGATCTGCCAGCCGTAGTGCCAGACCAGCCTGCGGCCGTCCAGGTCCTGCACGAACCAGCCGATGCCGTAAGGCGAGGCGCCGCCGCCGGCCAGCACCGT
This sequence comes from Alphaproteobacteria bacterium, assembly GCA_028281075.1. Classification (GTDB taxonomy): domain Bacteria; phylum Pseudomonadota; class Alphaproteobacteria; genus JANQKO01. The sequence goes on from JANQKO010000482.1 coordinate 14,477, forward strand.
CGGCGTCGTCATCCGCGTCCAGGCCGCCGGCGTCACCAGCCCGCCCGGCCGGAAGGCGATATCGATCCGCGCCAGGTCGCGCGCCGAACCGATCAGGCCGGCCGCCGCGCTCAGCCGGCCCGTCAGCGGCGGCCCGACCCGCCAGGCGCCGTCCGCGTCGCGAACATGCGGCGGCGCCAGGGCCGCGATCACGTCGGCGGCATGCCTGTCGTCGATGCCGGCGGCCGTGTGCCGCAGGCCCAGTGGCACGATCAGCTCCGATCGCACGACCTCGGCGAAGCTTGCGCCGGGCCGGATCGCCGTCGCGATCGCGCCGCTCATCAGGCTGAACAGGAAACCGTTATAGCGGTACGCCGCGCCGGCCGGCCGGCGGCTGGTATGCGTGGCCGCCGTGCGCAGGGTGACGCTGTCGTCGTCGCAGGCGATGCGGTTCATCAGGCGCGATCCGCGGGCCTTGAAATGGGCCTTCAGCGCCGGGCAGCGTTCCGCGAACCGCGGTGACGCCCGCCGCAGCGGCATGTCGAGATCGAGCCGGCCGTCCTCGACCGCGCTCAACAGCAGCGCCGCCGCCAGCGGTTTGGTCAGCGAGGCCAGGCGAAACGGCGTGTCGGCGGTCACGGGCGCGCGGTCATGGATATCCTGCACGCCGACGCCGCCGGCCTCGACGATGTCGCCGTCGGCGACCACGGCATAGCCGACGCCGGGCGCGCGCAGGTCGTCGTATCGCGCGGCCAGCAGGTCGCCGAAGGCCGCCGGCTCGGACGCGGCCGAGACGCTTGCGGCGAGCAGCAGTCCCAGCACCGTCGCGGCCGATCGGCATTCTCTTCGCCACGACAGCATCCGCATATTCGCTCTCCGGACAGAGATCTCCGCGATGCCGGCGCGGGGTGATCCGCCGGCCGGCAAGGCCAGAATGGGCCAACAGGCCCATTTATGCAGTCTCCGATTGATTGTCCGCGGAAAGACCATGTCGGATCGGACGACGCTCTACACCTTCCGGGTCTGCCCGTCCTCAAGCACGCGTCGCACCAACTCGGCTCGACCGTGCGGCGTCAGGCGTGCATTCTTGTGGATATCCATTCGGCTCTCCTTGGAAATCGATGCGTCAGCAACATCAGCTTCCTCGGTCGGGGCCGCAGTAACCGGGGCAAAATTCCGGGCGGTTGGATTTGTCGGCTTCCCAAGCTCGCAGATGCCCGAACCTCATAGGGACAGTCCCCATCGATCCATACCGAACTGCCGATCCCTTATCTATTAGGGACTGTCCCCATAGGCGCTAAGTTAGGTGCTGTAGTTGCTAGGGACAGCCTGCCATAGGCGCCAAATTCGGGAGCTTGATGTCTCGACTCGCAATCAATCAAG
>JANQKO010000516.1 GCA_028281075.1 Alphaproteobacteria bacterium
AGATATCTGGCGGCCATGTTTGATGGCCGGCTTGCCGGCCCGTTCCCCCACCCGGCCACCCATAGGGTGCTGTCGTTGGGTGGCCGGGTGGGGGAGCGGGCCGGCAAGGCCGCGAAAATGGGCCGACAGGCCCATTTTCAAACAATCCCTCAGATCGTGCCCTGCCGTCTGAGCGCGTCGATCCGGTCATCGCCATAGCCGAGGTCGCGCAGCACCTGGTCGGTATGCGCGCCCAGGGCCGGCGCCGGCAGCCGGAGCCGGCAGGGCGTGCCGCTCAGCTTCACCGGGAAACCGGTCATCCGCACGTCGCCATGTCCCGGATGCGGCACGTCCAGCACCATGTCCTGGGCCAGGACCTGCGGGTCGTCGAATACCTCGTCCAGCCCCATGACCCGGCCGCAGGGCACGCCGGCCTTGTTGATGACCTCGATCCAATGGTCGACGGTCTGCCGGCCGATCTTCTCGTTGACCAGCACGTTGATACGCTCGCGGTTCGCCATGCGGGCATCGTTACTGGCGAAATCGGGATCATCCAGCAGATGGCCGAGGTCGAGGACCTCCAGGAACCGGCGCACGAAGGCGTCGTTGCTGGGCGCGACGGCGACGTCGCCGTCGGCGGCGTGGAACAGTCCGTAGGGCGCGACGATGGGATGGTTGTTGCCGGTGCGGACGGGCGGCGTTCCGGTGATGAAGTATTCGGCGCTGAGATAGGCGAGCATGCTGATCAGGCCGTTGGTCAGGCTCGCCTCCACCCGCTGCCCGCCGGCACGGCCGCGGGCGGCCAGCGCGCAGGCCGTGCCGAAGGCGGCATAGAGCCCGGCGACCAGATCGCTCATCGGCGGCCCCGAGCGCAGCGGGCCGTCCTCGACGGTGCCGTTCACGCTCATGAAGCCGCTCATGGCCTGGGCGATGAAGTCGAAGGACGGCCGGTCGACATAGGGCCCCGTGCTGCCGTAGCCGTTGACGCTGGTGACGATCAGGTCGGGATTGAGCTGGCGCAGCCGGTCCGCGTCGAAGCCCATCCGGTCCAGCACGCCGGGCCGGTAGTTCTCGATCAGGACATCGGCGCCGCGCAGCAGATCGGCCAGCACCGCGCGGCCGTCATCGGCATAGAGGTCGAGCGTGATCGACTTCTTGTTGCGGTTGAACTGGGCATAGTACCAACTGAACCCGTCTTTCATGGCGCCCTGCCCGCGCACCGGGTCGCCCTTGCCGGGGGCCTCGACCTTGATCACGTCGGCGCCCATGTCGGCCAGCAGCATCGAGCAGAACGGCCCGGCGAGAATGCGCGTGAGATCGATGATACGGATACCGGACAGCGCCACGTCGACGGCCTCTTGGACGGGTTACGCGCCCGCGTCGCCAGCCGGATCGGCGACGGCGCGGACTTTTTCGCGAAACTAGCATGATGCGCCGGCACGCGGAACCGCGGCCGGCGGGCGCCGCTTCCGCGGGCGCGGAAAACACGTCAGTTCGCCGACGCGGTCTTCGGCGGCAATGGCTTCGGCGGTTCGGGGTGGAACAGCGGCGTGTTCGGGTCGCGGGTGCCGACGAAGGGATTGCGCATCTGCAGGGCCGCGCCCTCGGCCTCGGCCTTGCGGCGGGCCTGCTGCAGTTCCTTGGCCTGCTCGCGGTCCCAGGGCATGGCGTAGGCGCGCGGCTGCGGGTTGTCGGGGAACTGCAGCCAGACATAGATCGCCTCGCCCTCGTGCAGGCGGGCGGCCAGCACCTCGGCCTGCTCGACATGGGCCTGCGTCCATTCCAGCACCACCGGCTTGGGCCGGCCGAGTAGCTCGACCAGGCTGACATAGCTCACCACCATCAGCAGCGTGGCGAGGCCGATGGCCACCAGCTTGACGGCGACGCGCCGGCGCGCCCAGACGGTGATGCCGGCCAGACCGGCCGCGACCAGGACCGTGACGGCGAACAGGTAGAGCTGGCTGTCCATGGCGTTCGATCCCGATCCCGCCGCGCCGCCGCCTAGCGCGCGGTGCGCAGGCCCCGCGGCAGATGGTGCACGCTGCCGGGCACGAGGTTGCCCTCGTCGTCGAGCGCGAAGCGGACGATGGTCTGCTCCTCGCCGATCCGCCGCATCTCCACCTGCTCGAGCGCGATCTTGGCCGGCGGGCCCTTCTTGCGGTTCTTCAGGCTGACCTGCACCGTGACCGGGATCGGGAAGCGGCCGGCATTGTTGCGGTAGAGATGCAGGTTGACGGTGTATTCGCCGGCCGGCGTGCCGCGGCTGTAGGCGACCTCGTAATTGACGTTGGTGACGTCCTTGCTGTGGCCGAGGTCGTCGCGCAGCAGGTTGAAGACGTCGCCGCCGGTGTTGGAATAGCCGACCGGCAGGTCGCCCGGCGCCTGCACCCAGAGGTCGACGTCGCTGTCGAACTCGTCCGGCCAGCGCACCTCGACCAGGACGTTGCCGGGCGGATCGGTCGTCGCCTCGGCGACGGTCGGCGGGTTTATGTGCGGCAGCAGCAGGATGACGATGGTGACGAAGCCCAGCAGCGCCAGCATGATGACATCACGGAAGACCGTGCTGTCGTCGTTGTTGTCGGCGAAATCAATGCCGTGCATTGGCTTCCCCGATGGCGATCAGCCGGGTCACCAGCTTGACGGCGCCGCCGGCCAGCATGTGGTAGTTGACCATCAGCCAGAGGTTCAGCACGGCGCCGACGAGCGTCGTGTAGAGCGCCACCGACATGCCCTCGATCAGGCCGGTGACCATCGGCGCGATGGCCTGGACGTTGCCGGCGACGGACGGGTCGACGCCGGACAGCGCGATGATGAAGCCCAGCACGGTGCCGATCAGGCCGAGCAGCACCAGGCTGTTGGCGACATGGCGGACGACGGCGATACGGTTGAAGACCTTGACGCGCAGCGCGGAGGCGGAAATGGCGCGGCTGCCGGCCTCGCGGCCGGCGACCTCGCCGAGATAGCGCACGGCCCAGGACCGGGCATCGGGCCGGGGCAGATCGAGATTGTTCAGTTCGGCGCTGACGGACCAGATCTTCTGGGCGCAGATCGCCAGGCCGACCTGAAACACCAGGAAGATACCGACGCTGAGGCCGGTGCCGTCGGCGGCGATGACGATATCGATCCAGCCGTGCAGAAAGGCCGCGGTGAGCAGGGCGAAGGCGGGCAGATTGACGACGATGAACTGCAGCAGCAGCAAGTATTTCTGGGCATCGCCGAGCAACGACGCCACGGATGACGGCTGATCGGTCTTAGTCGGGGCGGCGCCGGAAAATCCGGCATAGTCAACGGCACCCGTCGCGTTGGGAAAAACCGACATTCGTTCAATGCCCATTACTTGCTCCAATCGTTCCGTCAGGGTCCCATCGCCTCACACCCCCGAAAACATTCTCAACGCACCAAGAAACGAAGCATCGTCGCCCGCACAGGTTAAGAAGTCCTAAACCATGTTTGACGACCGGCGACGCGCGGGAACGCGGGCCACGGCCGGGTGGGAGAGCGGGCCGGCGAGGCCGTTCGCCAACGGCTCCTCAGCCCGACGCGGTCTCTGCCAGCGCGGCGATGACCGCGTCGCCCATGCCCTCGGTGGACAGCGCCGGCCGGTTGGGCGCGCGGATGTCCGGCGTGCGGGCGCCGCCGGCGAGCGCCCGGCGCACCGCCCGTTCGAGCAGCGCCGCGTCCTCCTCGCGCCCGAGCGAATGCCGCAGCATCAGCCCGACGCTCAAGATCGCGCCCAACGGATTGGCGATCCCCTTGCCGGCGATATCGGGCGCGCTGCCGTGCACCGGCTCGTAGAGCGCGGCCCGATGGCCATCGGCGTCCGGCGCCGCCAGCGAGGCCGACGGCAGCATGCCCAGCGAGCCGGACACGGCGCCACCGATATCGGACAGAATGTCGCCGAACATGTTGTCGGCCAGCAGCACGTCGAACTGACCGGGTTCGCGGGCGAGCTGCATGGCGCAGTTGTCGACCAGGATGTGGCTCAGCCGGACGTCGGGATATGCCTCGGCGCCGATCCGGCTGACCACGTCCCGCCAGAGCCGGCCGGTTTCGAGCACGTTCGACTTGTCGACCGAGCAGAGCCGTCCGGCGCGGCCACGCGCCAGCGTGAAGGCGGCACGCGCGATGCGTTCGATCTCCCAGGTCGCGTAGGTCAGCGTGTTGAGCCCGCGCCGGCCGCCGTCGGGCAGATCCGCGATGCCGCGCGGTTCGCCGAAGTAGAGCCCGCCGTTCAGCTCGCGCACGACGACCAGGTCGACGCCGGCCATGACCTCCGGTTTCAGGGCCGAGGCGTCGGCCAGCTCGGCATAGCCCACGATCGGCCGCAGGTTGGCGAACACCCCCATCTCGCGGCGGATCGCCAGCAGACTGCCGGCGCGGCGCACCTCCGGCGGGATTTCCTCGAACGCCGGGCCGCCGGTGGCGCCGAACAGCACCGCGTCGGCCGAGACCAGATCGGCCCTGACCGCGTCGGCGACGATGCCGCCGTGGCGCCGGTAGGCGGCAACGCCATAGGCTTCCTCGCGCACCGTCAGGTCGAGCCCGCGGCGGGCGCCGAACCAGTCGATGACACGCAGGGCCTGGCGGATCACCTCCGGCCCGATGCCCTCGCCCGGCAACACGATCAGATCACGCGGCATCGTCGCCTCCCTGGTGGTCATCTCCGCCAGACTGCCGGACCGACCGTCTTCTGTCCAAAGTCGCAAATTTGCCACAAGGCCCGGCGGCAAGCGGACACGGGAATCCCACAGGAATCGGGGCTTTTTCGTCTTCGCCGGCCGGCCGCGAAGACACGCGTTTTACCGGCTCTTAAGCGATCTTCACTAGTGTGAGACGAGTTGACGGATCGGACACACCAAGCGACAGGGCAGACATGGTCGATCTTCGCGAACTCGAAATGCAGGATCTGGAAGGCCGTGTGGCACAGGCCACGGCCGCGCTTTCGGGTCGGCAGGACAAGAACAAGGGCGCCGAGCTGGAGCTGGTGCGGCTGCAGGACGAGAACAAGAAGCTGATCGACGAAAACAAGCTGATGAAGAATTGGCTGCAGACGCTGATTCGCCTGATCGAGCAGCATGACGACGACTCGCCGGTCTCGCAGGCCGACGTCGAGTTGCTGTCGGGGGGCGCCGGC